>JAJBTD010000013.1 GCA_020861055.1 Clostridiales bacterium
CCCCCGTTCACTTCCGGCGGAGGCGCTGGCGGAGGAGATCCGCCGCCTCACCGGACTGCCCGCCCGAAGCTGTGATTCCGTGGAGCTGGGTGTGGAGACGGCTTTGGAACGGTGCCGCCCAGACACCGGGGTCTGCGCCCTGGGCAGCCTCTATTTCTCCGGAGCCATCCGTCAGGCGGCAACGGCGCGATTTTAATGAACCTGGCACAGCGCCGCCTGTTTTCAGCCTGTTTTTAGCAGTCCTTCGGCCCGTCTGATATGTCAGACGGGCCGCTGCTCTGCCCAGAACGCCGGATATTCCCTATATTTCCCTGGGTTTGGGGGGCCTTCTTGTTCACAAACTATTTATACTTTCTCCTATTGACAATCTGAATCCCCGGTGCTATAGTATCATTAGCACTCAGGGAAACGGAGTGCTAAAACAGAGACGAACATTCAGATATGCGAGGTGAGGCGGTTGGCACTGACGGAACGGCGCAGGAAGATCCTGCGGGTGGTGGTGGAAAACTACATCGAGACGGCGGAGCCCATCGGCTCCAAGGCCATTGCGGAAAAGGCCCAGCTCACCTGCTCCTCCGCCACCATACGAAACGAGCTGGCCGCGCTGGAGCGGGAGGGCTACCTGGAGCAGCCCCACACCTCCGCCGGGCGCATCCCCTCTGCCCAGGGCTATCGGCTCTATGTCAACGAGCTGATGGAGCAGCACAAGCTGTCCCTCCAGGAGACGGAGCGCATCAACGCAGCCATGGACGGCAAGATGCGGGAGCTGGATCGGGTCATCGACCAGGCGGGCCGTCTGGTCAGCAAGATGACCAACTATCCTGCCTTCTCTCTGGCGGGGAGTGGCGACGACATCACCATCACCCGGTTCGACCTGCTGATGGTGGATAAGAACTCCTTCATCGCGGTGGTCATGGCCAGCAACAACGCGGTAAAGAACAAGCTCATCCATCTCCCCACCGACATCACTGAGCCTCAGCTCCAGCTGCTCAACACCCTGTTGAACACTACCTTTACAGGCAAGAGCCTCTCCGAGCTGAACCCGGAGCTGATGCGGGTGGCGGAAAAGGCCGCAGGCTCCTCCTACGGACTGATTTCCCTGGTGGTGTCCTTTGCCATGGATGTGCTGGAGGAACTGGGCCACAGCACCGTGCGTACCTCCGGCGTGGGCCATCTGCTGGAGAGCCCGGAGTACCAGGACATCGACAAGGCCCACAAGCTGATGACCTATCTCTCCGACGAGCCGGCATTTTCCAAGCTGTCCGCCCCCATGCTCCAGAGCGACGCGGATACGAAGATCCTCATCGGCCCGGAGAACGTGGCGGAGGAGCTGAAGGATACCAGCGTGGTCCTGGCCAGCTACGACATCGGAGAGGGCATGAAGGGCGTCATCGGCGTCGTCGGACCCACCCGGATGGATTACGCCAAGGTGACCGCCAAGCTGTCCTACCTGGCGGACAACCTGAGCAAGATGTTCAGCAGTTCACAGCAGAGCCAGCTTCCCCAGAAGCGGGAGGCTCCGGCCCTGAATCCGCCCAAAGAACCGGCGGGCGAAGATCACTAGTTTGAAGGAGAACGCAGTCAATGAGCAAAAAGGAAAAAGAGTCTCAGACATCTGCCCCGGAGCAGGAGCCCCAGGAGGAGGTCAAGCAGGAGACTCCCCCTGAGGAGACCGTCCAGCAGGAGGAAGCCCCCAAGCAGGAGGAGACTTCCGCCCCCGACCCGGTGGAGAGTCTGAAAAAAGACCTGGCCGCCAGAGAGGATCAGCTTCTCCGTCTGGCCGCAGAGTATGACAACTTCCGCCGCCGTTCCGTGCGGGAGAAGTCGGAGGCCTATTCCAAGGCCAAGGCGGACGCCGCCGAGAAGTTTCTCCCCGTCTACGACAACCTGGAGCGGGCGCTGAATCAGGGCACCGAGGACCAGGCGTTCTTAAAAGGGGTGGAGATGACCATGAACCAGCTGGTCAAGGTGCTGGAATCCCTGGACATCCACAAGATCGACGCCCTGGGCAAGCCCTTTGATCCCAACTTCCACAACGCCGTGATGCACACGGAGGACGAGAATCTGGGAGAGAACGTTGTCGCTCAGGTGTTCCAGACTGGCTTTATCATGGGCGACCGGGTCATCCGCCACGCCATGGTTCAGGTGGCCAACTAAAATACGCGCCTTCGCCGCCGGACGGCGGCTGAGGATAGATCAAATTCGTAAAATCAAGATTGATTATATTGGAGGAATTTACAATGTCTAAGACAATCGGTATCGACTTGGGTACAACCAACTCTTGTGTCGCAGTGATGGAGGGCGGCGAGCCCGTCGTCATCACCAACGCTGAGGGCAACCGCACCACCCCCTCCGTTCTGGCCATCAGCAAGAGCGGCGAGCGTATGGTGGGCCAGGTGGCAAAGCGCCAGGCCATCACCAACCCCGACCGGACCGTCATCTCCATCAAGCGTGAGATGGGCACCAACTACAAGGTGAACATCGACGGCAAGAACTACACTCCTCAGGAGATCAGCGCCATGATCCTCCAGAAGCTGAAGGCGGACGCTGAGGCCTATCTGGGTGAGAAGGTCACCGACGCCGTCATCACCGTCCCCGCCTACTTCACCGACGCTCAGCGCCAGGCCACCAAGGACGCCGGCAAGATCGCCGGTCTGGACGTGAAGCGCATCATCAACGAGCCCACCGCCGCGGCTCTGGCCTACGGCGTGGACAAGGAAGAGGCGCAGAAGATCATGGTCTACGACCTGGGCGGCGGCACCTTCGACGTGTCCGTCCTGGATCTGGACGAGGGCGTGATCGAGGTCCTGGCCACCGCCGGCAACAACCGCCTGGGCGGCGACGACTTCGACCAGTGCATCATCGAGTATCTGGCCAGCGAGTTCAAGCGGGAGAACGGCATTGACCTGCACAGCGACAAGATGGCCATGCAGCGTCTGAAGGAGGCCGCAGAGAAGGCCAAGATCGAGCTGTCCGGCGTTACCAGCACCAACATCAACCTGCCCTATATCACCGCCGACGCCACCGGCCCCAAGCATCTGGACGTGACCCTGACCCGGGCCAAGTTCAACGAGCTGACCCACCATCTGGTGGAGGCCACCACCGGCCCCGTGCGTCAGGCCCTCAGCGACGCCAAGCTCTCCGCCAGCGACCTGTCCAAGGTGCTGCTGGTGGGCGGCTCCACCCGTATCCCCGCTGTCCAGGAGGCGGTGAAGAAGCTCACCGGCAAGGAAGGCTTCAAGGGCATCAACCCCGACGAGTGCGTGGCCGTGGGCGCCGCTATCCAGGGCGGCGTGCTGTCCGACCCCTCCAGCGCCAACCTGCTGCTGCTGGACGTCACCCCCCTGTCCCTGGGCATCGAGACTATGGGCGGCGTGTTCACCAAGCTGATTGACCGGAACACCACCATCCCCGTGAAGAAGAGCCAGATCTTCTCCACCGCTGCGGATAACCAGACCTCCGTAGAGGTCCACGTCCTCCAGGGCGAGCGGGAGATGGCCGCCAACAACAAGACCCTGGGCCGCTTCCATCTGGACGGCATCGCCCCCGCCCGTCGGGGCATCCCTCAGATCGAGGTCACCTTCGACATCGACGCCAACGGTATCGTGAACGTCTCCGCCCAGGATAAGGGCACCGGCAAGAGCCAGAACATCACCATCACCGCCTCCTCCAATATGTCCAAGGAGGACATCGACAAGGCCGTCAAGGAGGCTGAGCAGTACGCCGCTGAGGACGCCAAGCGGAAGGACGAGGTGGACACCCGGAACCAGGGCGACCAGCTGGTCTACCAGACCGAGCAGACCCTGAGCGAGCTGGGCGACAAGATCTCTGCCGACGAGAAGGCCACCGTGGAGGGCAAGCTGAACACCCTGAAGGATGCCCTGAAGGGCACCGACGTGAACGCCATCAAGTCCGCCAGCGACGAGCTGCAGAAGGCATTCTACGACATCTCTGCCAAGCTGTATCAGCAGACCAACCCACAGGGCAACCCGGGCGCAGGGTATGACCCCAACGCAGGCGGCAACGCCGGTAACACCGGCAGCACCGGCGATAACGGCAACGGCCAGGACTACTACGACGCCGACTATGAGGTCGTGGACGACGACGACAAGAAGTAAGGCGGAATTTCTCTCTACAGTGCAAAGATCGAACCGGGCGTGGCAGACCCCTGTCACGCCCGGAACGGCGGTCTATCTCTATATATCATGCCATTAGGAAGTGAACAGCATGGCAGACAAACAGGATTACTATGAGGCTCTGGGCCTGGATCGTTCCGCATCCCAGGACGACATCAAGCGGGCTTACCGGAAGCTGGCCCGGAAATACCACCCGGACATGAACCCCGGCGACAAGGAGGCCGAGGCCAAGTTCAAGGAGGTCAACGAGGCCTATGAGATTCTCTCCGACGAGGACAAGAAGGCCCGGTACGACCAGTACGGCTTTGCGGGGGTAGACCCCAACTACGGAGCCGGAGGCGCAGGCTACGGCGACTTCAACGGCGACGTGGACCTGGGCGACATCTTCAACTCCTTCTTCGGCGGTGGCTTTGGGGGCGGCTTCGGCGGCAGCAGCTCCTCCCGGCGTAATGCGCCCCGGAAGGGCCAGAACCTCCGGGCCAGCGTGCGCCTGACCTTTGAGGAGGCCGCCTTCGGCTGTGAGAAGGACATCTCCTTCTCACGGGTGGAGAGCTGCCCTGACTGTCATGGCTCCGGCTGCGCCAACGGCGCCTCTCCGGAGACCTGCCCCAACTGCCGGGGCACCGGAACGGTGCAGGTACAGCAGCGCACGCCCTTTGGCGTCATGTCCAGCACCCAGCCCTGCGGCCAGTGCGGCGGCACGGGCAAGATCATCAGAAATCCCTGCCCCAAGTGCAAGGGCAAGGGGGCCATCCGCCGGAATCTGACCCGGAAATTCAAAATCCCCAGGGGCATCGACGACGGCCAGGCCTTCTCTGTTCCCAACGAGGGACACGCCGGACAGAACGGCGGCCCCAACGGCGATCTGCTGGTCAGCGTGGAACTGATCCCCCATCCCTATTTCGAGCGGGACGGGTATGACGTCTACTATACCCAGACCGTCTCCTACGCTCAGGCGGTCCTTGGTTCGGAGCTGGAGATCCCCACCATCGACGGCAGTGTGCGCTATACCCTCCCCGCCGGATTCCAGCCGGAGCGGCCCATCCGTCTGAGAGGGAAGGGCATCTACAAGGTCAACAGTGAGAACCGGGGCGACCAGTACGTCACCGTCAAGGTGCAGATTCCCACCAACCTGAACCGGGAACAGAAGGAGGCCCTCCGGGCCTTCGACGAGGCCATGACCGGCAAGAGCAGCAGCGAGGAGGAGAAGGAAAACTTCTTCTTCGGCAAGAAAAAGAAACGGTAATAGAAACGGTAATACCAATGATGCGGCGCAGTCCCAGCGATGGCTCTGCGCCGCAGATGTTTATGAGGAGGCAACATGAACGAGAAGGAAGTCGCCGAGCTCCGACGCCGCTTCAAGGCGGACCGGAGCAATATCACCCATGTACGGGGATGTTATGTCAACGATAAGAGGGAGATCATTTCGGAATTTGACCAGCCCATCTCCATGCTGAGCCAGGACGAGGGGGAGTGGCTGCTGGGCATTCTCCGCAAGACCCTGTCCGGGACGCTGGGCAAGCAGCTGCTGGACATTCGCTTCGATACCCGTCAGGTGGCGGAGGGGGAGGAACACGGATTGCTGATGAAGCTCCGGGACTCCCAGCTGAAGGACGAGGAGTCGGTACAGACCTTTTTCCAAAAGGCCATCGGTTCCCTGGAGATAGAGGGGAACTACATGATCATCCTGGCCAGCGACGCCTATGACGTACCCTACCGCTCCAAGGACGGGGACCGGCAGGAGGACGCTTCCGAGGAGGTGTATCGTTACATCCTGTGCAGCGTCTGCCCGGTGAAGCAGACCAAGCCCGCCCTAACCTACTCCGCCCACGAGAACCTGTTCCACCATCTGGCAGTGGACTGGGTGGTGTCCGCCCCGGAGACCGGGTTCCTCTTTCCCGCCTTTGACGACCGGAGCACCAATCTGTATGACGCTCTCCTCTATACAAAGGATATCGCCGATACCCGCGCCGCCTTTGTGGACGCCGTTTTCCGTCAGACCCCGCCCATGGCGGCGGCGGCGCAGAGGGAGACCTTCCAGAGTGTCATGGGGGAGGCGCTGGAGGAGAAGTGCAGCTATCAGGTGGTGGAGACGGTGAACGACCAGCTTCGGGACATGATCGCAGAGCACAAGCTGAACAAAGAGGAGGAGCCTCTGACCGTGTCTCAGGGGGTGGTGGCCTCCGTTCTCCGCTCCAGCGGGGTGGAGGAGGAGCGGGTGGAGCGCTTCGCCGCCCGATATGACGAGGCCTTCGGTCCGGGCGCGGAGCTGAGCCCCCGCAATCTGGTAGACACCAGGCAGCTGGAAATCAAGACGCCCGACGTGACCATCCGGGTGGACCCCCTGAAAAGCGAGCTGGTGGAGACGCGGGTCATCGACGGTATCCCCTATATCCTCATCCGGGCGGACGACGGGGCGGAGGTGGACGGTGTGCCTGTCTCCATCGCATAAGAGCAAGTTATTTTCAAAAATCATTCGTAAAAATAGGGGCTATTGGGTAAAAATTATCCAAAATGCCCAAAATGACCGGAGAAAATCCGATTCATTTATCCTCTTTTTGTGATTGTGTCCGAACCGGGAATGGGGTAAAATAGAGTTGGTTCTTTACAGAATGGATACATATCTGTGAAGAAGCAGTGAAGAAAGCAACCGGACCACAACCCAATGCAAGGAGGAAAGCATTATGAAAAAGCTGTTTGCGCTGATTCTGAGCCTGGCAATGGCACTGTCCCTGACCGCCTGCGGCGGCTCCAGTGATTCCGACACCACCGGAGACACCACCACGGACGATACATCCACTACGGAGGAGAGCAGCGACGCCGAAGAAACCGGCGATGCCGACGCCACCGAAGAGACCGGCGACGAGACCGACGCCGACGAGACATCTACCGATGAGACGACTGCCTACGATGTGTCCGACCTGCAGATCGGCCTGATCTGCGTGGAGGATGAGCAGTCCGGCTACGACGCTGCCCACATCAACGGTCTGACCGAGGCCTGCCAGGAGCTGGGCATCGACGTGGACACCCAGGTCACCTTCGTCTACAACATCGGCGAGGATGAGGAGTGCTACGACACCGCCGTCAACCTGGCGGAGGCCGGCTGCGACATCATCATCTCCGACTCCTACGGTCACCAGTCCTATATGCTCCAGGCCGCTCAGGAGTATACCGACATCATCTTTATCGCCGACACCGGCGACATGGCCAACCAGGTGGGCCTGGACAACTACAAGAACCTGTTCACCTATGTCTATCAGTCCCGCTACGTCTCCGGCGTGGTGGCCGGCATGAAGATCGCTGAGCTGGTGGAAAACGGTGAGCTGACCGAGGACAACTATGACGCCGACGGCAACGTTCTGGTAGGCTATGTGGGCGCTTACCCCTATGCCGAGGTGGTCTCCGGCTACACCGCCTTCTATCTGGGCATCAAGAGCGTCTATCCCGACGTCTCCATGCAGGTGCAGTACACCAACTCCTGGTATGACTGGACCGGCGAGTATGAGGCCGCCAACACCCTGATGGCCAACGGCTGCGTCATCATCGGCCAGCACGCTGACTCCACCGGTGCGCCCTCCGCGGTTCAGGCCGCCTATGAGAGCGGCTCCACCGTGTTCTGCGTGGGTTACAACATCGATATGCTGAGCACTGCCCCCGACACCGCTCTGACCTCCGCCCAGAACAACTGGTCCGTCATCTATCGTGAGACGCTGGAGTCCTATCTGTCCGGCGAGGGCATCCCCACCGACTTCGCTGCCGGTTACGCAGACGGCGCTGTGCAGATCTCTGCCCTGGGCACTGCCTGCGCCGAGGGCACCGAGGAGAAGGTGGCCGAGATCGAGGCTGCCCTGACCGACGGCTCCCTCCAGGTGTTTGACGTGTCCACCTTTACCATCGACGGCGTGAACCCCACCTCCATCCTCATCGACATGGATCTGGACTATGTGGGCGATACGGAAGGCGTGTCCGACGGCGTGTTCCAGGAGTCCGTCCTCCGCTCCGCTCCCGGCTTTGAAGCCCGGATCGACGGCATCACCGAGTTGAATAACGGCTGATCGAGTGACCCCAACCAGAGAGGGGCTGCCCTCCGGGGCGGCTCCCTCTGGTTTTTTGTATTGTCACACTGACCTGACAGAGAGGAAACGCCATGAAACAGAACACAGCCATCGAGCTGCGGCACATCACCAAGACCTTCGGCAAGGTGGTGGCCAATCATGACATCAGCATGGAGATTCGCCGAGGAGAGGTTTTGTCCCTGCTGGGAGAGAACGGCAGCGGCAAGACCACTCTTATGAATATGCTGGCGGGCATTTACTTCCCGGACGAGGGAGAGATTTTGGTGGACGGTGCGCCGGTGACCATCGCCTCCCCCAGAGACGCCTTCCAGTATGGCATCGGCATGGTGCATCAGCACTTCAAGCTGGTGGACATCTTCACCGCCGCCGAGAACATCGTCCTGGGCCTGGAGGAGCCGGGCGGGCTGGACTTAAAAGCCGCCGCTGCCCGGATACGGGAGATCAGCGATCGCTACGGCTTCGAGATCGACCCGGACAAAAAGGTCTATGATATGTCCGTCTCGGAGAAGCAGACGGTGGAGATCGTCAAGGTGCTTTACCGCGGAGCGGACATCCTGATTCTGGATGAGCCCACCGCCGTGCTGACCCCCCAGGAGACGGACCGTCTCTTCGAGGTCATGCGGAATATGCGCGCCGACGGCAAGGCTCTGGTCATCATCACCCACAAGCTCCATGAGGTCATGGAGATCTCCGACCGGGTGGCGGTGCTGCGGAAGGGAGAGTACATCGGCGATGTGGCCACCGGGGAGACCGACCCCCAGAAGCTCACCGACATGATGGTGGGCCATGCCACCACCCTGAACATTGACCGCCCTGAGCCGGTGAACCCCACTCCCCGGCTGGAGGTCAAGGATCTGACGGTGTACGACAGTATGGGGGTCAAGCGGCTGGACCATCTGACCTTCACCGCCATGGGCGGGGAGATACTGGGAATCGCCGGCATCGCCGGCTCCGGACAGAAGGAACTGTTGGAGGCCATCGCCGGACTCCAGGATATCACCAAGGGAGCCTCCATCCTCTATCGCCCCATGGACGGCGGCGAGACCGCCATGGAGCTGGTGGGGAAAACGCCTCTTCAGATCAGCCGGGCGGGGGTGTCCCTGGCCTTCGTCCCGGAGGACCGGCTGGGCATGGGCCTGGTGGGGTCCCTGGGCATGAGCGGCAACATGCTCCTGCGGAGCTACCGCAGCGGTAAGGGTTTTTTCACCGATCGAAAATCGCCGGAGCACCTGGCGGAGAGCGTAAAGGAGGAGCTGGAGGTGGTCACTCCCAGCACCAGCTTCCCGGTGCGCCGTCTCTCCGGCGGAAACGTGCAGAAGGTGCTGGTGGGCCGGGAGATCGCCCAGAAGCCCTCGGTGCTCATGACCGCCTATGCGGTCCGGGGCCTGGATATCAACACCTCCTATACCATCTACCGTCTGCTCACGGAGCAGAAAATGAAGGGCGTGGCCGTGATCTATGTGGGCGAGGACCTGGACGTGCTGCTGGAGCTGTGCGACCGCATCCTGGTACTCTGCGGCGGACAGATCAGCGGTATTGTGGACGCCCGCACTACCACGAAAAAAGAAGTCGGCCTGCTGATGACCAAATTCCGGAAGGAGGGGACGGAGGGATGAGCAGAGAGAAACACGTCCACGAGCCGTTGGTGCGCATCGTCAAGCGGGACGGCATCGCCCGGCCCAAGGCCTATGGCATCCGCATCCTGGCTGTCCTCCTGTCCCTGGTGGTCAGCGGCGTCTTTATCTACGCCGTCACCGGGCTGAACCCGGTGGACATTTACGAGGCCATGTGGGAGGGCGCTTTCGGCACCAGCCGCCGGAGCTGGGTCACCATTCGGGACGCCATGATGCTGCTCTGCATTGGCATCGGCCTGGCCCCGGCCTTTAAGATGAAGTTCTGGAACGTGGGCGCTGAGGGCCAGATCCTCATCGGCGGCATTATGACTGCCGGAATCATGCGTGCGGTAGGGGACTCCATTCCCACCCCGGCGCTGCTGGTGCTCATGGCGGTGGTCAGTCTGGCAGCGGGAGCCGTCTGGGGCGTCGTCCCCGCCGTGTTCAAGGCCTACTGGAACACCAATGAGACCCTGTTCACCCTGATGATGAACTATGTGGCCATCCAGCTCACCAGCTACTGCGTCTCCCTGTGGGAGAATCCCGTGGGCTCCAACACGGTGGGCATCATCAACCAGACCACTCAGGCGGGCTGGTTCCCGTCGATTTTCGGCCAGAGCTACAGCCTGAACGTCATCCTGGTGCTGATTTTGACAGTGGGGATGTACCTGTATCTGAAATACTCCAAGCAGGGGTACGAGATCACTGTGGTGGGCGATTCGGAGAACACCGCCCGGTATGCCGGTATCAGCGTGAAGAAGGTCACCATCCGGACCATGGCCATCTCCGGCGCGATTTGCGCCTTTGCGGGCTTTATCGCCGTGGCCGGCTCCAGTCACACCATCTCTACCACCACGGCGGGAGGCCGGGGCTTTACCGCCATTATCGTGGCCTGGCTGGCCCAGTTTAACTCCTTTGTCATGGTGCTCATCTCCTTCCTGCTGGTCTTTCTGGAGAAGGGAGCCACCCAGATCGCCTCTCAGTTCAACCTGAATGACTACGCCTCGGAGGTCATCACAGGCATTATCCTGTTCTTCATCCTGGGCAGCGAGTTCTTCATCAACTACCGGCTGGTGTTCCGGGGAAAGGAGCGTGAGGGGAAATGACACAGGCGCAATTGGTTCAGCTGCTCCAGTCCGCCGTAGTCTTCGGCACCGTCATCCTGTACGGGGCGCTGGGAGAGATTTTGACGGAAAAGTCCGGCAACCTGAATCTGGGTGTCCCCGGCGTGATGTACCTGGGGGCCATCGCCGGTCTGGCCACTTCGTTCTTCTATGAGAACGGCGTGGCGGAGCCAAATGGGGCGGTGAGTCTGGTGCTGTCCTTTCTGGCGGCCTTTGTAGCGGCGGCGCTTGGGGGCCTGATCTACTGCTTCCTGACC
>JAJBTD010000089.1 GCA_020861055.1 Clostridiales bacterium
CGGGACCCCGAACGGCTGCGTGTGGTGAATCATTTCCTGCACACTACGTATTATAACGGACTTGCCCGGAAGAATCAATAAAATTTTTGTGATTTTTCCAAATTCTCCGCAGAATTTCCGTTTCTTTTCGTCTCCTTTTCCAAATCCATACCGTCCGGGGCAGTCGTGGCCCCGGTCATAAAACCGCCTCTTTGCCCATAGGCTTCCACAGCCGGGCCATCCGCCCGGCCGGATGGAGTGGTTGCCATGAAACAGGATTTGGAGGAGCGGGCCGTCGCCGTGGCCCGGTATATCGTCGAGAACCGGGCCACCGTGCGCATGGCCGCCAGCGCGTTTGGAATCTCCAAGTCAACCGTACACAAGGATTGTTCGGAGAAAATTCAATCCATCAATCCCGTCCTGGCAAAAGAGGTCCGGAAGGTTCTGGATGTGAACAAATCCGAGCGGCACATCCGGGGCGGCATGGCCACCCGGCGAAAATACAGGGGGGACTGAGCGCCGCCCCCTGTGCAGGCATAAAAAGGGCGTGCCCCCGGTTCCGGGGAACCGGGGGCATTGTCCTACCCTGCTATGCAGTTCTCAGTCGTCGATGAGGCTGGTCCCGTCCATCTCGGCGGGCTTTTCCAGGCCCATCAGGTCCAGCATGGTGGGGGCGATGTCGCACAGACGGCCGTCCTTCAGCTTCACGTCGGCGCCCACGATGCAGAAGGGCACCAGGTTGTTGGTGTGGGCGGTCATGGGGGAGACGCCGTCCTCCTGGAGCATCTGCTCACAGTTACCGTGGTCGGCGGTGATGAGGGAGACGCCGCCCATCTGCCGGGTGGCGGCCACCACCTGGCCCACGCAGCGGTCCACCGTCTCCACGGCGATCTTGGCGGCCTCCAGCACGCCGGTATGGCCCACCATGTCGCCGTTGGCGAAGTTGAGGATGATCACGTCATACTTGCCGCTGAGGATGCGCTCCACGCAGGCGGCGGCCACCTCGTTGGCGGACATATCCGGCTTCAGGTCGTAGGTCGCCACCTTGGGGGAGGCGATGAGGCACCGGTCCTCGCCGGGGAACACCGTCTCCACGCCGCCGTTAAAGAAGAAGGTGACATGGGCGTACTTCTCCGTCTCCGCGATGCGCAGCTGGGTCAGGCCCAGGTTGGAGATATACTCGCCGAAGATGTTGTGCAGCTTCTGCTTGGGGAAGGCAATCTCCACATTGGGCATGGTGGCGTCATAGGAGGTGGTGCAGACGTAGTTCACATGGAAGAAGCCGTTTCTCCGCTCAAAGCCGGTGAAGTCCGGGTCCACGAAGGTGCGGGTGATCTCCCGCGCCCGGTCGGGGCGGAAGTTCATGAAGATGATGGAGTCGTTCTCCCGGATCTCGGCGTTGGCCGCGGTGATGACGGGGATGACGAACTCGTCGGTGACGCCCGCGTCGTAGCTGGCCTGCATGGCCCCCACCGGGTCGTCGATGAACCGGGCCTCGCTCTCGCCGTAGACCATGGCCTTGTAGGCCCGCTCCACCCGGTTCCAGTTGGTGTCCCGGTCCATGGCGTAGTAGCGCCCGGAGATGGTGGCGATCTTCGCGCCGTACTCATCGCAGGTCTCCTTCATCTGGGCCACGAAGCCCTTGCCGGAGGTGGGGGGCACGTCACGGCCGTCCATAAAGCAGTGGACGAAGATCTTCGGGCAGCCCAGGTCATGGGCCATCTTGACAGCGGCCTGGATGTGGGTGATGTGGGAGTGGACGCCGCCGTTGGACATCAGGCCGAAGATGTGGACGGCGGTGCCCGCCTCCCTGGCGGCGTTCATCGCCTTGAGGTAGGCGGGGTTCTGGAAGAAGGTCCCGTCCTGGATGCCCTTGGTGATCTTGGGCAGGTCCTGGAACACCACCCGGCCTGCGCCGATGTTGGTGTGTCCCACCTCGGAGTTGCCCATCTGCCCGTCGGGCAGGCCCACGTCCATGCCGGAGGCGGAGAGGCGGCTGACCGGGTTTTCCGCAAACAGCTTGTCCAGGACGGGGGTGGCCGCCTGGGTGAAGGCGTTGCCCGGACCGTCCGGCGTGATGCCCACGCCGTCCATGATGATCAGAGTAGTAGGTGTTTTCATAATACCTCGTGTCCTCTTTCTAATTGGAATGTACGCCGGGGGGAGAGACAGCGCCCTCCCCCTTTGGCGTCGAGGAAATTACTCCTGGTTGGCAGCGTTGATGATGGTGGTGAACGCCTCCGGCTTCAGGGAGGCGCCGCCGATCAGGCCGCCGTCGATGTCGGGCTGGGCCAGCAGCTCATAGGCGTTCTTGTCGTTCATGGAGCCGCCGTAGAGGATGGTCACGCTCCGGGCCACCCGCGCGCCGTACAGCTTGCGGATGACGGTGCGGATCTCGCAGTTGACCTCGTTGGCCTGCTCCGGGGTGGCGGTGCGGCCGGTGCCGATGGCCCACAGGGGCTCGTAGGCGATGACCACATGGCGCATCTTCTCGGCAGGGATGCCGGAGAGGGCGGTCTTGACCTGGAGATCGATCAGCTCCTTGGTGATGCCCAGCTCCCGCTGCTCCAGGCTCTCGCCCACGCAGATGATGGGATACAGACCGGCCTCCACAGCGGCACGGGCCTTCTTGTTGACGATGATGTCGTTGTCGTTCCAGTACTGGCGGCGCTCGGAGTGGCCGATGATGACGTACTTCACGCCCAGGTCCTTGAGCATGGCGACGGACACCTCGCCGGTGTAAGCGCCGCTCTCGTGCTCGGAGACGTTCTCAGCGCCCACCTGCACCCGGCAGTCCTTAAACGCCTTCTGGGCGGCGGGGACGTTGACGAAGGGGGCGCAGATCAGGATGTCGCACCACTTGGCCTTGGGGAGCATGGTCTTCAGCTCATCGGCAAAGGCCTTGGTCTCGGATGCGGTCTTGTTCATCTTCCAGTTGCCGGCGATGAGGGTCTTGCGATATCTTCTGTTCATTTTGACATACCTCTTTCTATATATGCAGTGTCCTGTCCGGGTCGGATGCTCCGGATGTTTTCCCGGCAGGCACGGTTTTACAAAGCAAGCGCCGGGATTCCGGAACGGAAACGGCCGGAAATCTCGGTGTGATCCGGGAAACTGGGAACCTTTCTGTGAAAAACGGTTCCGCTCCCGTCAGGCTCCCCCGCCGCCGGAGCGGCGGGGGAGCATTGGTGCGGTGGAAATGGAAAGGATGTGCGATCTGTCTGCTTACCTATCAGGCAACGCAGCAGAATAGGGGATGCGCCTGCGACGCGGGAATCCCATGCGCTGCTCAAACGTGCCACCGGCACGTTTGTCTTGACAAATAATTATAATTATTTGTCAAGGAGCGCAGCTACACCGGGAAGCTCCTTGCCCTCCATGAACTCCAGGGAGGCGCCGCCGCCGGTGGAGATGTGGGTCATCTTGTCGGCATAGCCCAGCTGCTGGACAGCGGCTGCGGAGTCGCCGCCGCCGATGATGGTGATGGCGTCGGTCTCGCTCAGGGCCTGGGCGATGGCCTGAGTACCCACGGCGAACTTCTCGAACTCGAACACGCCCATGGGGCCGTTCCAGATGACGGTGCCGGCGTCGGCCACGGCGGCCTTGTACAGCTCCACCGTCTTGGGGCCGATGTCCAGGCCCTGCCAGCCGTCGGGGATCTCGCCGGTGGCGACCACCTGGGTATTGGCGTCGGGGGAATAGGCGTCGGCAATGACGGTGTCCACCGGCAGCAGCAGCTTGACGCCCTTGTCGGCGGCCTTCTTCACCATCTCATTGGCGTAGTCCTCCCAGTCGGCCTCCAGCAGAGAGTCGCCGATCTTGCCGCCCTGGGCGGCGGAGAAGGTGTAGGCCATGCCGCCGCCGATGATGACGGTGTCGGCGATCTCCAGCAGGTTGTTGATGACGCCGATCTTGGAGGAGACCTTGGAGCCGCCCAGGATAGCCACCAGAGGACGCTTGGGGGCGGCCAGAGCGCCGCCGATGATGTCCAGCTCCTTCTGGATCAGGAAGCCAGAGACGGCGGGCAGATAGGCGGCCACGCCGGCGGTGGAGGCGTGGGCGCGGTGAACGGTGCCGAAGGCGTCGGAGACGTACACGCCGTCCGCACCGGCCAGGTCGGCCAGAGCCTTGGCAAAGTCGGGGTTGTTCTTGGTCTCGCCCTTGTCGTAGCGCAGGTTCTCCAGCAGGAGGATCTGGCCGGGCTGGAGCGCGGCGGCCTTAGCCTGGGCGTCCTCGCCCACGATGTCGGCGGCCATAATGACCTCCTGGCCCAGCAGCTCGGAGAGGCGGGCAGCCACGGGCTTCAGGCTCAGCTCCGGCTTCCACTCGCCCTTGGGCTTGCCCATATGGGAGCAGGCGATGACAGCGGCCCCCTGCTCCAGCAGGTACTGGATGGTGGGCAGCGCGGCGCGGATCCGCTTGTCGTCGGTGATGCGGCCGCTGCCGTCCTTGGCCATGGGAACGTTGAAGTCGCAGCGCAGCAGAACCTTCTTGCCCTTGACGTCGATGTCAGTGACCGTTTTCTTGTTGTAGTTCATACAAAAGACTCCTTTCCTGTTTCCAAATCAGACTGAATTGCGTTTTTTGTCGGGCGAACCTGCCCCTTCATCTCACCCTGACCCAGCAGGCCGGGGAACCCCTGCTGCCGCAGGGCCTCGTAGGCCACCACAGCCACAGAGTTGGCGAGATTCAGGCTCCGGGCCTCCGGGCGCATGGGGATGCGGATGCACCGGTCATAGTGGGCCATGCGGAACCACTCCGGCAGCCCCGCCGTCTCCTTGCCGAAGAACAGCCAGCAGCCGTCGGTGAACCGGGCCTCCCCATAGTCACGGGGGGCCTTGGTGGTGGCCAGCCAGAGATTTTCCTCCGCCTCCGGCCAGGTCTGGAACAGGGCCTCCAGGCTGTCGTGTATCTCCAGCTGCACCATGGGCCAGTAGTCCAGCCCCGCCCGCCGCACCCGCCGCTCTGTGATCTCAAAGCCCAGGGGACGGATCAGGTGGAGCCTTGCGCCGGTGGCGGCGCAGGTCCTGGCAATGTTGCCCGTATTTTGAGGGATCTCCGGTTCCACCAGCACGATATGCAGCATTTCTCCGGCACCCCCTCTAAACACGGTACATTCTACCCTCTTTTCCCCGGAAAAGCAACAGTAAATCAGCGGATTTTAGGCCATTTTTGCAGTTTTTTTCTCCCCGCCTTTGTCAAATTTTCATAAGAAGGGGTTACGGTAAACCCCTTGCGCGCCGTTTTTCCCCTTTCTGAACAAAAACCGGGCGCGTCTGCTTGCCAGACGGGGGATTCTGTGCTATTGTTTTGTATGATAGCGAATCAGTCTGAGAGAGAATGGAGATAAAACGTCATGTGTGAATTGGAGCGCAAGCTGCGCATTGTCGTCAAGGTGGGCACCTCCAGCCTGACCCGTGTGGACGGGAGCCGGAACCTGCGGAACATGGACCTGCTGGCCAGGGTGCTATCCGACCTGAAGGGGATGGGGCACGAGATCATCCTCGTCTCCTCCGGGGCCATCGGCATGGGGGCGGGCAAGCTGGGCATGACCGCCCGGCCCAGCCAGCTGCGGATGAAGCAGGCCGCCGCCGCCGTGGGCCAGTGCGAGATGATGCACCTGTACGACAAATTCTTCGGGGAGTACGGCCAGACGGTGGCCCAGGTGCTGCTCACCGATGACGACGTGAAGGACCCCTTCCGTCAGGCCCACCTCTCCGGCACCTTCGCCGCCCTGCTGGGGCTGGGGGTCATCCCGGTGGTCAACGAGAACGACTCCGTCTCCGCCGCCGAGATCGAGACCGGCGACCGGAAGGTGCTGGGGGACAACGACACCCTCTCCGCCATCGTGGCGGGGCTGTGCCGGGCGGACCTGCTCGTCATCCTCAGCGACATCGACGGCCTGTATGACAGCGACCCCCGGCAAAACCCGGAGGCAAAGCTCATCTCCCGTGTCACGGAGATCGACGAGTCCATCTACGACATGGCGGGAGGGGTCGGCTCCCGTTGGGGCACCGGCGGGATGGTCACCAAGCTGGAGGCCGCGCGGGTGGCCAACCGGCTGGGCATCGACATGGTGCTCACCAACAGCAGCCGGATGGACGCCCTCTACGACATCGCGGAGGGGAAGGACGTGGGGACACGGTTCGTCGCCTCACGGTAAACAACAGTATCGGGCATCACAATAACAGACATTACAATAAAGGAGGAACCGATATGACACCCATTGAATTACAGGGGCAGGCCGCAAAGTCCGCCTCCCGTGTGCTGGCGGTGGCCAGCACCGGACTGAAAAACGCCGCTCTGGAGGCCATCGCTCAGGCGCTGCTGGCCCACACCGACGACATTCTCGCCGCCAACGCCCAGGACATGGCGGCGGTAAAGGCCTCCGGCATGAGCGTCAGTCTTCAGGACCGGCTGGCCCTGAACGAAGGGCGCATCCGGGGCATGGCGGAGGGCGCCCGCCAGGTCGCCGCCCTGCCCGACCCCATCGGCGCCGTCACAAGGGAGAGCGTCCGGCCCAACGGCCTGCGTATCGCCCGCCGCCGGGTGCCCCTGGGGGTCATCGGCATCATCTATGAGGCCCGGCCCAACGTCACGGTGGACGCCGCCGCCCTCTGCCTCAAGTCCGGCAACGCCGTCATCCTCCGGGGCGGCAAGGAGGCGTTCCACTCCAACCAGGCTCTCACCGAGATCATGCGCGCCGCCCTGGCCGACGCGGGCCTCCCCGCCGACTCGGTGGCGCTGGTGCAGGACACCACCCGTGCCAGCAGCACCGAGCTGATGAACCTCACCGAGTATCTGGACGTGCTCATCCCCAGAGGGGGCCGGGGCTTGATCCGGGCGGTGGCCGCCAACGCCAGCGTCCCGGTCATCCGCACCGGGGAGGGCGTGTGCCACACCTATGTAGACCGGGCCGCCGACCTGGAGATGGCCTGCCGCATCGTCCAGAACGCCAAATGCTCCCGCCCCTCCGTCTGCAACGCCATGGAGTGCCTGCTGGTGGACAGCGCCGTCGCCGGGGAGTTCCTCCCCATGATGGTTCCTTATCTGGACGAGTACCATGTGGAGCTGCGCTGTGACGAGCGGGGCAAGGCCATTCTGGGCGACCGGGCCGTGGCCGCCACAGAGGAGGACTGGGACACCGAGTACGGCGACTATATCCTGGCCGTCCGGGTAGTGGACGGCGTGCAGGAGGCCATTGACTTCTGCAACCTCCACGGCACCGGCCACAGCGAGGCCATCGTCACCGACAGCTACTCCGCCGCTCAGAAGTTCCTGGACGAGGTGGACGCCGCCGCCGTCTATGTCAACGCCTCCACCCGTTTCACCGACGGCGGGGAGTTCGGCCTGGGGGCGGAGATCGGCATCTCCACCCAGAAGATGCACGCCCGCGGCCCCATGGGCCTGGAGGAGCTGACCTCCAGCAAGTTCGTCGTCTACGGCGACGGGCAGATCCGTTGATGAATACAGCCTCTTCCCCGGACACCATC
Source organism: Clostridiales bacterium (assembly GCA_020861055.1). Lineage (GTDB taxonomy): Bacteria > Bacillota > Clostridia > Oscillospirales > Oscillospiraceae > Onthomonas. Next base: position 7,473 of record JAJBTD010000089.1, read on the forward strand.
GCCGCCGTCGCCACCGCTCCGGGAGCCAGTGCCATCGGCATCCTCCGGCTCTCCGGGCCGGAGGCGGTCTCCGCCGTCTCCGCCTGCTTTCGCCCGGCGTCCGGGAAGGCCCTCACCGACTATCCCCCCAACCGGCTGGTGCTGGGGACGCTGCTGGACGGGGACGGGGCCATGCTGGACCAGTGCATGGCCACCTACGCCCTGGCCCCCCACAGCTACACCGGGGAGGACACCGCGGAGCTGCAATGTCACGGCTCCCCGGCGGTGCTCTCCGCCGGGCTGGAGCAGCTCTTTCGCCACGGGGCGAGACAGGCGGGGCCGGGAGAGTTCACGAAACGGGCCTTTCTCAACGGCCAGATGGACCTGATCCAGGCGGAGGCGGTGGCCGACCTCATCGACGCCCAGACCCCCGACGCCGCCCGGAACGCCGCCGGTCAGCTGGGCCGGGCCATGACGGAGAAGATACAGGCGGTGGCGGACGGGCTCATCGACCTGCTGGCACACTTCCATGTGGTGCTGGACTACCCGGACGAGGATTTAGACCCCCTGGAGACGGCGGAGATCGAGGCGACTCTGTCCCGCTCGGAGGCCGCTCTCCGGCAGATCGGGGCCACCTACCGCCGGGGACGGCAGCTCACCCAGGGGGTGCCCTGCGCCATTGTGGGGCGGCCCAACGCGGGCAAGTCCTCCCTGCTCAACGCCCTGCTGGGCTATGACCGGGCCATCGTCACCCCCATCCCCGGCACCACCAGGGACACGGTGGAGGAGCGGTGCGTCCTGGGAGGCGTTCTCCTCCGGCTGGTGGACACCGCCGGACTGCGGGACACCGCCGACCCGGTGGAGCGGCTGGGCGTGGCCCGGAGCCGGGCGGCTCTGGACGAGGCGGAGCTGGCCCTGGTGCTGCTGGACGGCAGCGAGGAATTGACCGAGGAGGACAGGGCCCTGCTGGCCCTCTCGGAGCAGTGTCCCCACCGGCTGGTGCTGGTGAGCAAGTCCGACCTGCCCACTGTTTTGACCCTTCCGGACGGGCTGGAGGCGATCACCGTCAGCTCGGTCACCGGCCAGGGGCTGGAGACGCTGGAGGAAGCCGTCCGCGCCCTCTTTGCCGGTCACACCCCCCGTCAGGGGGAGCTGCTCACCAACGCCCGCCAGGCGGAGGCCATCCGCCGGGCGGCGGACAGTCTGGCGGGGGCGAGACAGGCCCTGGAGCTGGGTCTGCCCCCGGACGCCGTCCTGTCCGACGCGGAGGCGGCCCTGTCCGCCCTGAACGAAGTCACCGGACAGTCCGTCACCGAGGACGTGACCCGGCGCATCTTCCAGCGGTTCTGTGTGGGAAAATGACGCCGTTTCCGCCTATCAAACGAAACTCCCGCCTCCGGCGGCCGTAAGGTCACGCCGGAGGCGGGGTTTTTGTTTTTCCTGTCATTTTGCTCTCTTCCGCCACTCCTCCGCCGTCAGGCAGCTGACGTAGGAGAGGTGGGGACGGCGCTCGGTGGGCGGCTCGGTGTGGTGGGGACGGAAGCCCAGCTTTTCCTGCACCCGGCGGGAGCGCTCGTTGCCCTCAAAATAGCCGCACCAGACCGTTTTCAGCCCCTTATGCCCAAAGCCATACTCCAGCAGCGCCTCCGCCGCCTCGGTGATGTAGCCTCTGCCCCAGAAGGGGACGCCCACCCAGTAGCCCAGCTCCGCGTCCCGGAGACTGGGGACGGAGCGGGCGTCGGAACAGGGCATCAGCTCGATGCAGCCCACCGGCTCGTCCGTCTCCCTGGGGACGACGGCAAAGCACAGGGGGCCGCAGAGCACCCTGCGGATGGTGTCCCGGCTGTCGGCTACGCCGGTATGGGGCGGGAAGCCCGTCCAGCGTCCGATCTCCGGGTCGCTGGCGCAGCGGAACAGGGCAGGGGCGTCGCTCTCCTCCCAGTAGCGCAGGAGGAGCCGGGGCGTCTCCAGGGTCATGGAGGTCACTCCTTCCCGTCGGGCAGCTCAGTAGGCCACGCCCCAGACCACCATCTTCTTGGCGGGCTTGCCGCAGACGGGGCAGACCTCCCCCAGCTGCTCCTGCTCGAAGGGGATGCACCGGCTGGAGACCCCCGCCAGCTCCTTCATGGCGATCTCGCAGGCCTCGTCCCCGCACCACATGGTCTTGGCAAAGCAGGTGTGTTTTTCCATGGCGGCCTTCACGTCCTCCACCGAGGTGAAGGCGAAGGTGTTGCTCTCCATCCGCTGTTTGGCGGACTCGTAGAGGTTGTCGTGGACCTCGGTGAGCAGAGACTGCACCTTTTCCTCCAGCTGCTCCAGGGGGACGAAGTACTTCTCCCCGGTGTCCCGGCGGGCGATGACGCACTGGTTCTTCTCCATGTCCTTGGGGCCGATTTCCACCCGGAGGGGGACCCCCTTCATCTCATACTCCGCGTACTTCCAGCCGTTGGACTGGTCGGAGTCGTCGGTCTTGACCCGCAGGCCCAGGGCCTTGATGCGCTGTTCCAGCGCGTAGGCGGCGTCCAGCACGCCCGGCTTGTGCTGGGCCACGGGGATGACGATCACCTGGATGGGGGCGACGGCGGGGGGCAGCACCAGGCCGTTGTCGTCCCCGTGGGTCATAATGATCGCCCCGATGAGCCGGGTGGAGGCCCCCCAGGAGGTCTGGTAGGGGTACTGCAACGTGTTGTCCCGCCCGGCGAAGGTCACGTCGTAGGCGCGGGAGAACTTGTCCCCAAAGTAGTGGCTGGTGCCGGACTGGAGGGCCTTGCCGTCCTTCATCATGGCCTCGATGGTGTAGGTGGCCTCCGCACCGGCGAACTTCTCCTTGTCCGTCTTGCGGCCCTTGAGCACCGGCATGGCCAGGGCGTCCCGGCAGAAGTCAGCGTAGCAGTTGAGCTGCTGCTCCGTCTCCGCCTGGGCCTCCTCCGCCGTCTCGTGGATGGTGTGGCCCTCCTGCCACCAGAACTCACGGGAGCGGAGGAAGGGCCGGGTGCTCTTCTCCCAGCGCACCACGGAGCACCACTGGTTATACTTCATGGGCAGCTCCCGCCAGGAGTGGAGGGTGTGCGCCCAGTGGTCGCAGAACATCGTCTCGGAGGTGGGACGGATGGCCATCCGCTCCTCCAGCTGGTCGCTGCCGCCCATGGTGACCCAGGCGGCCTCCGGGGCGAAGCCCTCCACCAGCTCGCCCTCCTTTTTCAGCAGGCTCTCCGGGATGAGCACCGGCATGGCCACGTTCTCATGTCCCGTCTCCTTGAACTTGCCGTCCAGGATGCGGGTGATATTCTCCCAGATGGCGTAGCCGTAGGGCCGCAGGATCATAAAGCCCTTGACGCTGGCGTAGTCCACCAGCTCCGCCTTCAGGCAGATGTCGGTATACCACTGGGCGAAATCCTCGCTCATGGAGGTGATCGCCTTCACCTGTTTCTGATTCTTTGCCATAGTCTCTTCTCCTCCGTATCTCACCGCAGATCGGTGAGGAATCGTAACGTCAGCAACTCATTTTAATCCATGGGCCGCGGGTTTGTCAACGTCATGATAGGCCGGGCGTGGGAAAATGTGTAGGTGTTACAATGATGCTTAACAGATAAGAGAAAAAAGAGTAGCGAATAGG
>JAJBTD010000197.1 GCA_020861055.1 Clostridiales bacterium
CCGCTGATCGTCCCCGTGGCGGTGATGTTCTGGGCAAACAGGTCGGTCACGTTGATGCGGTCGGCAGTCACGGAATTTGCCGCCAGCACTGAACCGTCGATGGCGGTCTGGTACTGCTCCTCCGTCAGCTGCTCAGAGGTCAGCCCTCCTGCTGTGGCGTTGATCTCGTAAATCAGTCCATCTGCCCCGGTGAGAATGAGCTTGTCCGCCGTCAGGGTGTTTGCCTGGATCACGTCTCCCACAATGGTCACGCCGGTCAGGTACTTGGTGGCGTTGATCTCTACGCCGGAGAGAGAGTCTGTGATAATGCCGCCCCGCACCAGCAGCTCCTGGAGATAGGCCTTGTCCGCAAACAGACTTTTGAAGCTGGCCATGTCCGCCGTATATCGCTCCAAAGCGGTGGTGGTGGGGCCCTTGTAGCTGGCCGAGCTGTCCGTCTCTGCACTGCCGTAGGCGGTGAGCTTTGTCTGAAAGCCCCCGTCATAGGTATGCTCTACATTCATGACGGGAAAGGCGTAGCTCTCTCCGGTAAGGTCGGTGACGGTGACGATATCCCCTGGTTCCAGCCGCAGATCTCCGGCTACCGTCACCTCTCCCGGCCGGTAGGTGAAGCCGTCCAGCCCAGCCCACACGGCCTCCAGCGCGGCCTCCGTCATATAGGGGTCGGTGAGGGTAATGCCGCTGCCCCCCGTCCCGGCGGAGAGCTGTTCATCCTCCCCGGAGCCGGTGGCCACCGTCAGGCTGGAGAGCACATAGTCATAGTCCTTCCGGGTGTAGCCGCCGCTGTAGTAATCCTCCGGGCCAATGTCTGCTTCCGCCGGCGAGAACCACCGGAGCGTAAGCCTCCCCTCCCGGTCAAACAGGGCGTTGCATCCCAGCAGAGCGGCCATATACCCCGCCATTTCCCGGCAGGTGTACCCGGAGGATACTCCACTGACCGCTGCATCGGTCAGCCCGGACACGTCACCCAGTACCACCCCCGCCTGATCGCAGATGTCTGCCAGCACTGCCAGAGCGGTGGCAGGCGCCGGGTCGGGCGGATAATACCCCATCTCCATGGCCCAGATCATGGCGTCGGAAGCCGTGACCTTTACCGTCCCCTCCCCCGTCTCCGGCGTCTCAAAGCGGAACCGGCCCAGACTGAGCCACGCATCGCCCAGCTCCACCTCCGGGGTGACATACGCCCCCTCCAGCGCCGGGAGCCCGTCTCCTGTGAGAGATACCGTCAGGTAAGCTGCCACCGTGCTTCCCAGGCTTGGCCCCGAAGTGTCGGAGCTGCACCCGGCGGTCAGGGTGAGCTGGGTGATCTCCTCCTCCAGACAGATGCCACTGTCCAGCCGCAGCCGGAGCGGGATTCGCTCCTGCCCCTCATACGCAAATTCTGAAAGCAATTCGCCTCCCTCCTTTCAACTGCATTGTAGCGTAAAATCCCGCCCGCCGAAATGCAACAAAGGTAGTTCAACAGCTAAAAGAGCATAAAAATACTGCAAAGCTGCGCTTATGCGCAACTTTGCAGTATAAATGCTGTAGAAGAAAGGGGAGAGGCTCAGCTCCGCTTCAGAGCGTGGGCCACGGCCTTGCCGACGCCGCCGCCCACAATAGCCCCGGTGATCCATTCCACCAGGCCCTGAACGCCCACGGACAGGACGACGAACATGATCGGGCCGGTGGCGCCCAGAGTGCTGACCAGGCCCTGGACGTAGTCACAGGAGTAGAAGAACCAGACGATGTATCCCATAAACAGCAGGGTGTTGAGCAGGGGGCAGAGAAGCCCGGTGGCGAAATAGCAGACTGTATCCGTCTTGTCGATCTTTTTCAGTCCCCGGAAGATCCAGCCGGTGAGCGCGCCCACCAGCGTCCGGGTGCCCACGCACAGGACAAAGGTGGAGATGGGACTGAGCTGGAAAAATGCTCCGGTCATGAGCGAGGCGCCGGTGACGGCGTCATAGAAGCTGGTGAAGCCAAAGACCAGCCCCAAAATCGCCCCTGCCAGCGGTCCGGAGATCATAGCGCCAATGGCGATGGGGATCATGGTGAAGGTCATTACCAGAGGGCCTACCGGGATGCTGGCCAGTCCGGTGAGCTTCATCACCAGGATAATGGCGATGAGCAGTGCTACCTCTGTCAGATAGCGTACCTTGTCGTTGCTGTTTTTCATGATAGTTACCTCCTGCTGCCGTTCCGCCCTTCGTCGGATACAGCGCAATATGATGTGCCGCCGCTATTGCTTTCCCGCATCTGCCGTCCGCACAGGGTACAGCGATGCGCTCACAACAGCATTGGCCGCCGGGCAAGCCCGACGGCCATCATTATAGTTCGTATGAGGAGAAATTGCAACTGTATTTTTGCAGTGTACTGCCCTCACAAAATCTGCTCTGTCACCGGCGGCTCCATGCGCAGATCGTCAAAATAGTGGTACAGGGGCAGCAGCAGCTCCCATCCCTCCGCCACAGCGTCCGCTAGCTGAGGGGAGCAGAACAGCTCGTCAGGGGGACACTCCCGGACAAAGCTGAGAGATTTCCGGTTATACCAGCCGTCCAGCAGGGGGGAGACGCTGCCCTTGGGCCGCTTGTACGACTGCCCCTCCAGGACAAAGGTATCCTGCCGCTCAAAATCCCGAACCAGAGCCTCCAGAGCCTCCGGCTCCCGGCGGATGCGGCGGCGGTAGGCCTCCATATCGGCGGGCGTCCCCCAGTAGCCCAGGCCGTAGCCGTAGCCCTGGCGGGAGACCTCGAACCAGAGAGAGGGGATGTCGTGCCAGTCCTCGTCCCGGTCGTGGGGCCGCTCCAGAGAGAGCCAGAGATGGTCCTTATACGGCCCGCCCCCGTGGAGCCGCCGGGCGTCCCGGTAGATGCGGGTGACGTGGAGATTGACCAAAAGTCCCGGATTTCGCTCCAGTAACCGGTCGTACACCGTCCGCCCCAGCGCCTGCATGGGCTGGTAGAGGTGGGTCAGATATTCCTCCTTGTGGGCGTTGAACCAGCTCCGCTCGTTGTTCAGTGCAATCCCCCAGAGAAACTGGATGGTCTCGTCAGAAAAACCTTGAAATGTCAAACTATCCGCTCCTGTCTGAAAATAGGCCCCAGGGACGGAGAAGCTCCGCCCCTGGGAAGAGGTTACTGTTTCTGGAGATTGGACGCTCAATCCCCCGTGGCAATGACCTTGTTCCGCGCCTTGTAGTAGCTGTAGGCCTCCTCCGTGGAGGAGATGAGGTTGCCGTTCCCGTCGTATAGCTCCCGATAGGTCTGCACCTTGTAGCCGGTGTAGGGGGTAGTGATGACCTTGCTCGTCCCGGAGGCCAGGCTGCTGTCGGTGGTGTAGGTGGTGGAATAGGGAATGGTCTCCAGGGTCTTGCTGACGATCTTCACCGTGATGTCGTCCGTCTTGGTGCCGTAAATGCGTACCGTCAGCTTGCCGCCGGAATAGCTGGTGACGATCTTGATGGGATAGTCAGTGTTGTTGGCAAACTCAAACTCCGGCCCGCCCCAGGAGACGGTGGCGTCCAGGCCCAGACCGATGTAGCTGGAGGCGTAGGTGTGATTGCTCCGGGTGACGATCTCCAGATTGGCATAGAGGCAGGCAGCGTACAGGGTGGAGGAGGTCTGACAGATGCCGCCGCCCACCTCCTGGACAGTCTCTCCGTTGTTGTAGGCGGGGGCTGCGGAGAAGCCCCGGGCGGTGGTGCGCTCGCCTACTGTGTCGTTGTAGTTGAAAATCTCACCCGGCAGCAAAATAGTGCCGTCGCAGAACTGAGCGGAGAGCTTCACGTTGCTCACCCGACCGGAGGAGCCGGAGACGGTAGTGGTATAACTCCCCAGCACGTCGGCGAACAGATGCTCCTCCAGAAATGCCGTGGTGACGTCCGGCTCAGTGTAGACCAGGTCGATTGTCACCTGACTGCCCGCCTCGGCCTCCTCCAGCGCCTGTGTGGCGGCGTCCACATCGAAGGACACCCCGTCGATGGAGGCGACGATGGCGTAGTCGTTGTCCGGGTCCAGAGTGGCGCTGACTGGCTCCACATAGATCTGGTCATAGATGGCCTGGATGTCCAGCTCAGCGATCTCGCTGGAGAGGGTGGCGCAGTCCACAGTGTATGCCTCCGGCCAGCTGCCGGAGTTGACCAGGCTGGCCACCTGATCGGTCAGCGTCTCCACGTCCGCCGTCACCCCGGCGCTGCCCTTGGTGATGACGACGCAGTCTTCCTCGATGGTGTAGGTGGTCTCCACAGCGGTATCCACCGTCTCAATGCCTGTGGCCTGGATGAGAGCTTTCAGCGTTTCCGTGTCCGTCAGAGCGGGGGAGACGGTGACGCTCTGCGCCTCTGTATTCCCCATCTGCACCTGGAGCCACTCCCAGCCACGGGTAAGAAACGCCCCGTGTCCCAGCACCATGGCCTCATCCAGAGCGTCGCTGTAATCCCAGGTCAGGAGATTCTGCTCATCGCTCCAGATGGTGACGCTGTAGGTCTCGCCGGCCAGGAGGATGTCTACCGTCTGGGCCTTGTAGATATTTGCAATCGCCTCGTCTACGGCGGCAGAGGCCTCCTGGCAGGTCATGCCCTGGACATCCACTCCCTGGATGGTCACATCTCCGATGATGGCGTCCTGATCCACCTGCATACACAGATACAGATAGACGGCGAACACCAGAGCGATGAGAAGAAGAATCAGGATGAGCGCCGCCCTGAGCCCGGTGTGCTTTTTTCCCTTGGATTCGGCTTTTTTCGCCCGACTGGGCGCAGTCTTTGTCTTGCTTGCCATGGTATGCCTCCCGGCTCAGACCGTCCTGCCTGGGACAGACGGTAAATTTTTCCGCTGTTTTTGGCGTCCTATTCAGTATAGCGAATTCGGAACGAAAATTCAAGGCCGATACCGCTGTTGAAACCTTGCAAATTCTGAATTCTGTTGGTATAATAACACCTGAGAAAAATGCAGTCCGAGCGGCTGTCTGTGCGGCGCCCGAAACACACCCAGGGGTATTTTACCGACCTTGCGCGCAGACAAACCGTTGAAAAATATTCAGAAACAGGAAACGCTCGCCGCTTCCTGTTTGCTCTGTATACCGGACAGCAGAGAAGCGGAGAGCGGTCAGGGAAATGGCCGCTTTTCAGAAAACCAAATATGCCCTGGAGGGAAAGCACTATGCGCTACTTTATCGGAATAGACATTGGCGGAACCAACATTGCTGTGGGCGTTGTGGATGAAGAAAAGAATATGCTGAAAAAGCTCAGCGTCCCCGCCGGAGCAGATCGGAAGGCGGAGGCGCTGATCGACGACATGGTCGCCTCCGTCCGGGCAGTGCTGGAGCTGGCGGGGATGACCCTGTCGGACATCGCCTCCATCGGCATCGGCGTGCCGGGGGCGGTGACGCCGGAGGGCGAGGTAATCCAGGCGGTGAACCTGGGCTGGAAAAATCTGCCGCTGCGGGAGATCATGTCCTCCCGGCTGGGCCTGCCCGTTTACCTGGGCAACGACGCCGACTGTGCCGCCTTGGGCGAAGTGGTCGCCGGGAGCGGAGCCAACTGCAACAGCGCTCTGATGATCACCCTGGGCACCGGCATTGGCGGCGGCTTTATCGTCAACGGTAAAATTTTCAGCGGCTGCACCGGTCAGGGCACCGAGCCGGGCCATTTCACCTTCTGCTACGGCGGGGAGCTGTGCGGCTGCGGCAAGCGGGGCTGTTTTGAGGCGTATACCTCCGCCACCGCTCTCATCCGCCAGACCCGCCGGGCCATGGAGAAAAATCCTGACTCCAAAATGTGGGCCCTGGTGGACGGAGATATCGACAAGGTCAACGGCAAGGTACCCTTCGACGCCGCCAAGCTGGACGACGGCACTGCCCGCGCAGTGGTGGCCCAGTACATCGATTACCTTGCCATGGGCATTGCGGGCATCGTGGACACTTTCCGTCCAGAGCTGATTATTATGGGCGGCGGCATCTGCAACCAGGGAGACTATCTGATGATCCCTCTGAACGAGGGCATCCGGAAGTATTGCTATGCCTCGGATGAGATTGCGCCCCCTCCCGCTGTCCGTGCCTCCCTGGGCAACGACGCCGGCATCATCGGCGCAGCGGCCCTCCAGATGTCTCTGGAGAAGAAGTAAAGGCACAGGTAAACGCCCCTGTGTGAGACAGGGCTTTTGTTGCTGTGGCCGTTTCCCTCCCTTGCGAAGCGGACAAAATAATACTATAATGATCCCATCACGGAATCATCGCATTCCACACCGAAAGGAATTGAGGATAGATGAAGAGAAAGATCCTGCTGGGCGGCGCCTGGCCCTATGCCAACTACTCCCTCCATGTGGGCCACCTGGCGGCCCTTCTCCCCGGTGATGTCCTGGCCCGGTACTTCCGGCAGCACGGGGACGAGGTGATCTACGTCTCTGGCTCCGATACCCATGGCACCCCCATCACCCAGCGGGCCAAAAAGGAGGGAACCACTCCCTCCGCCATCGCTCACAAATATCATGAGGAGTTTGTCAAAGCGTTTAAGGCGATGGACTTCTCCTACGATCTGTATACCGCCACCTTTACGGACTACCACGAGGAGCACGTCCGCCAGATGCTGGTGGACATCTACAACAACGGTTACCTCTATGAAAAGGAAAAGCAGCAGGATTACTGCGAGACCTGCGGCAAGTTCCTGGCCGACCGGGAGATCACCGGCCTGTGTCCGGTGTGCGGCAAGCCCGCCAAGGGCGACCAGTGCGACCACTGCCTGACCTCCTTCGACCCGGAGGACCTGAAGGACAAGCACTGCATCACCTGCGGCAATCCCACCGTCCAGCGACCCAACCATGAGATGGTGTTCGCCCTGTCCCGTTTCCAGAACAAGCTGGAGGACTACTACAAGAAGAACAGCCCCGCCTGGCGCACTAATGCGGTCAACGAGACGAAGAAGTATCTGGAGCAGGGCCTCCCGGACCGGGACGCCACCCGAAACCTGGAGTGGGGCATCAAGGTCCCCTTCGAGGGCTATGAGGACAAGCGCATTTACGTCTGGTTCGAGGCGGTGATGGGGTATCTCACCGCCGGGAGAAAGGTGGCCGAGGAGCGGGGCATCGACTTTGACGAGTTCATGCAGGACGGCGACGACCTCATCACCTACTATATCCACGGCAAGGACAACATCCCCTTCCACACGGTCATCTTCCCCGCCCTCATCATGGCGTTGGAGAAGGGCTGGCAATGCCCGAAGATGATCGTCTCCAGCGAGTATGTCAAGCTGGGGGAGGACAAGATGTCCAAGAGCAAGGGCAACCTGGTGAGCATCCAGGAGCTGGCCGACCAATTTGACCCGGACAGCATCCGCTTCTTCTTCACGGTGAACAACCCGGAGCGCCGGGACATCAGCTTCAGCGAGGGCGAGCTCATCGCCGCCCAAAACAAGTTCCTCTGCGGTGCTTTCGGGCACTTGGTCAACCGGAACGTCTCCTTCCTGAAAAAGAAATTCAAGGGAGTCGTCCCCGCCGGAACGGTGGATCCGGAGATCGAGGCCCAGACCCAGAAGATGTACGACGAGATCGGCGCACATCTGGAGGCGGGAGAGCTGCGGGCCGCTGCCGAGCAGATGATCCAGTATATCCAGGACGCAAACAAATACTACGACACCCAGGCCCCCTGGACCCAGGTCAAGGCGGAGGACAAGACCGCTTTCAACAACACCACTGCCACCTGTATGTATATCATTGCCAATATGTCCAACCTGCTCAACCCGGTGCTGACACGGGGCTGCGCCAAGCTCCGCACTATGCTGGAGCTGCCGGAGACCCCCACCTGGAGTCCCATCAACATCAAAGAGGGACTGGTGCTGGGCGACTGCCCCATCCTGTATCAGCGGCTGGAAGTAAAGGAAAACTAAATCGCCATTTCGAACATCAAACGGCCCCGGCAGACAGCCGGGGCCGTTTTTCGCCCCAAAAGCCCAAAAAGAGCGGCGCACCTCGAAGGAGATGCGCCACTCTCATTTGCTTGTCAGCGGTCAGAGAAAGGAAGGGCTCAGGCCTTCTGCTTCTTGGCCTTGGCCTGACTGCTCAGGGTCTGGATGCCCTCGATGGCCAGGATGACGGCCAGCACCACCATCGCAGCGGCGAAGATGAGCTGGAACCAGTCGCCCCAGGCAGCGCCACCGGCGCCGATCAGGACGATCTTGTTGTAGACGGTCATGACCAGGCTGGTCAGAGTGGCGATGAGCATGAAGCACATGGGGATGTAGAACATCTTGTTGTTCCGGCCAATGTTGCCCAGCCAGGCAGCCACGGCCAGCAGAGCCAGGCCAGCCAGCAGCTGGTTGGCAGCGCCGAACAGGCCCCAGATCTGGCTCAGGGACAGGCCGCCCAGGACACAGCCGATGACGACCATGATCAGAGTGCCGGTCAGAGGATAGGCCAGGAACTTGCGGATGCCGGTGGCGTCACGCCAGGAGGCCTCGCCCTCCTTCAGGAACAGCTCGGTGAACATGAAGCGACTCAGACGGGTGCCGGTGTCCAGGCTGGTCAGAGCGAAGACGGAGACAGCCAGGGTCAGCAGAGCGTAAACGGTGTTGTAGACGGAGGACTCCTCAGCGCCGAACATCAGAGCGATGCCGGAGGAGAAGGCCACAGCGGGGGAACCGAACTCGCCGTTGGTGTACTTGGTGAACACCATGCCCACAGCGATCAGAGCGATCAGAGCCAGAGCGGACTCGATGAGCATGGAGCCATAGCCGATGGGCTTGGCGTCAGCCTCGCTGGACAGCTGCTTGGAAGTGGTGCCGGTGGCGATCAGGCTGTGGAAGCCAGAGCAGGCGCCACAGGCCACGGTGATGAACAGGGCGGGGAACAGAGTGCCGATGCTGGTGCTCCAGCCGGTGAAGGCGGGCAGCTCGAAGGTGGCGGTGCCAGCGAAGGCGGAGAAGAAGATGCCGATGACTGCCACAGCCATCATGGCATACAGCAGGAAGCTGGACAGGTAGTCACGGGGCTGGAGCAGAATCCAGACGGGGACCAGAGAGGCGATGGTGATGTAGACGCCGATGAGCACGATCCAGGTAGTGCGGCTCAGGGCCAGGCCCACGTTCAGGCCCACGAACAGGAAGGCGATGATGCACACGATGCCGATGACGGTGGCAACGTTGGTGCTCAGGCCGGCCCGGTTGGTCAGCAGACCATAGACGATAGCCAGAATGATGAACAGGACGGAGACCATAGCGGTGGTCTCGTTGCCGGTGACGGTCCCGGTGGTGATGCCCCAGTTGTCGGAAGCGAAGGTGCCGGCCACCACGTTCACGAAGGAGGCAATTACGAGGACCAGAACCAGCAGGGCGAAGATGCTGAACAGGCGGGCGGCCCGCTTGCCCATGGTGTCGTGGATGATCTCACCCACGCTCTTGCCCTTGTGGCGGACGGAGGCGAACAGGGAACCGAAGTCCTGGACGCCGCCGAAGAAGATGCCGCCGATGACGCACCACAGGAAAACGGGTACCCATCCGAATACGGCAGCCTGCACAGGCCCGTTGATGGGGCCGGCGCCGGCGATGGAGGAATAGTGGTGGCCCATCAGGACAGCCGGCTTGGCAGGCACATAGTCAACGCCGTCTTCCAGTTCGTAGGCGGGAGTTTTGCGGGTCGGGTCAACGCCCCACTGCTTTGCCAGCCAGGAACCGTAGAAAACGTAGCCGCAGACAAGGCAGATGACGCCCACAACGATGATCAGGATTGCAGTCATTCATATCTCTCCTAACTCAAGGATTTTTTTCGGAGGCCGTCGTCCTGTCGGCGAGCTCCTTTGTTATATTGCGAAAGAGCTTCCGCAGGGGCCGGCCTAGCCGGTTACAGGTCAGCTTCCCTGTGGAGGTCTCCAATGCAATCACCCGGTAATGGCTCCACCCGTTGAGGGTGAAGCGGTAGCTTTTATAGTGGCGGAGCCGCTTCACCAGGGCCATGGCCTCCGGTGTGACGGTGTCCGCCAGCAGAACCAGCACCACATCGGTGCTGCGATGGTAGGCGTGGGGCTTGACCCGGCTCAGACCGGTCTCCCAGGCGACGGCGTCCATCTGCTCCACATCCGGCGCATCCAGCCGGTCAGCGGTGCCGAAAAAGACGTACTCATGGGCCTCCGCCTCGGAGAGCTTGGCCGTCTTGACAAGGAAAAACTGCTCGTCATGGGAGTGGAACTCCGCCTCGGCGGTGAAGGGAGGCGTCACGTCCTCCCGTTTGATGTCGTAATATTGAGTGTAGGACTTGAGCAGCGCATCCAGCGCCTGGTCGACCGTCATAGGTGTTTCTCCGTTCTCTCGTATTCAATCGTCTGCCGGGCTGTCCTCTGGCTTACAGAACCGGGCGTGGGGAATCAGCCCCCGGAGCCGCTCCAGCAACACCTTGCCCGCCCGTCCGTCCGGGACCTGGATTTTGGCCAGCTGGCCCTCGTCTCCGGCAAGCATCAGATATTCCGTCTCCAGATTGCCCGCGCCGCAGCAAAGCCGGGCGGGAGTGGCCTCGATACGGCGATAGCAGTACCGCACCGCGCTGTAGGGCATGCAGCAGACCTGCCCGCCCTCCCGGAAAAAGAGGTGGGACTGACCTACATGGAGTTTCCCGACGACCCAGCCGGACTGATAATCCGCCTGCAGCTCCTCCGCTCCGGCGGAGACAGGGACAAGAGGGGTAATGTTCATGGCTCGCTCCTCTCTGGGGCAAGGATTCGCTTGCAGGAATTATTGCAGTAAACAGATAAAATAATTGTACCACGCTTGAAAAAAATTGCAAGAGAAAAGCGCTGTCCAAAATGGGATACAATGTAGGTGTTACAATGATGCTTAACAGATAAGAGAAAAAAAGAGTAGCGAATAG
>JAJBTD010000193.1 GCA_020861055.1 Clostridiales bacterium
CAGCCCGCCCAGACGGAGGAGCAGCTCTGGGGTCAGCTCCCGTCCGGGCAGACCGAAGAGCTGTCCGTCCCCCTCAAAGACCGGAGCGCGCTCCCTCCTGGGGGCGGTGAGAGAGGCCCGGAGACGGCTTCCGGCGGGCACCACCAGCCGGGGCCAGACCTTGACTCCCTCCTCGACCAACGCATTGTCCCCCACCGTGACCTCCGCCCCCAGGACGGAGAGGGGGGCCAGAGTGACCTCCGCCCCGGTCTGGGCCCCTTTGCAGAGGACGGCCCGACTGACGGTGCAGTGGTCGCCCACCCGGCTGCCCAGCAGGACGGAGCCCCGGACGACTGCGCCCTCTCCCACCTGGGAGCCGGACTCCAAAACGGTGTTGGGGCCGATGAGACAGTGCCGCCCCAGCCGCACGTCCGGCCCGATCCAGCAGGGAGGGAGAACGGTGACGTCCGGCGGGACGGGCTGGTGGGCGTAGAGGCAGGGGCCCTGCCGGGGCAGCCCCAGCTCCAGTTGAACACGGCCCTCCAGCCCATCCCGGAGGGTCTGCAAATAGGTCTCGCAGGTGCCCATATCCTGCCAGTAGCCCTCCGGGAGATCGCCGTACAGACGGCAGCCCTCCTCCAGCAGCCGGGGAAAGAGGTCCCGGCTGAAATCGCAACAGGCGTGGGGAGGGATGCGCTCCAGCACCCGATGGCTGAGCAGATAGATGCCGGTGTTCACCTGGTCGGTAAACACCTGGCTCCAGCCGGGCTTTTCCAGGAAGCGGAGGATGCGCCCCGTGTCGTCCGTCTGCACCAGGCCGAAGGCCAGGGGGTCCTCCCGCCGCTGGAGCAGAAGGGTGGCGTCCGCGCGCCGGTCCCGGTGGCGGCGGATGCAGCCGGTCAGGTCGAAGTCGCACACGCAGTCCCCGGAGAGAACGATGCAGTCCTCTCCCTCCAGAAACGACTCACAGGCCCGGACGGCGCCGGCGGTGCCGCGGGGTAGATTTTCCGTGAAATAGGTCAGCTCCATCCCCCAGGCGCTGCCGTCTCCGAAGTAGTCCCGGACGGCCTGGGGGAGATAGCCCAGGGCTAAGGCGGCCTTGGTGATGTTGTGGCGGCGGAGGAGCAGCAGCAGATGCTCCAGCACCGGCCTCCCAAACAGCGGAACCATGGGCTTGGGCAGCCCGGCAGTGACGGGCCGCAGCCGGGTGCCCTCGCCCCCGGCCAACAGGATCGCTTTCATAGACGCTGTCCTTTCTCTTTCTCTTCGGCTCTCCCTTCGGACGCACGGTCATTTTGTGGGAAAGCCGCATCAGGATGCGTCTATTTTGGCCGGATTTCGGGGGAACCATACGGGAGGAAGAAAAAACCACGGCACGTCAAAATCTCTGACGTACCGTGGAGCATGGATAAAGCATAGAATGTGACCCCATAACGGCGCACAGCAAAAGCGCCCGACCTGGTGGAGACGGACAGAGACTTACCCTCTGCACCCGGCCTCCTCCGGAATGGTGTCGTCCTGGTCCACCCAGTCCTGCACCGGGATCACCGTGTAATCGGTGGGGGAGTTGCGGACGACCACCTTTTGGATGCCTGCGTTGATGACCAGACGGCGGCACATGGAGCAGCAGGTGGTGTCCTGGAGCAGCCGCCCGGTCTGGGCGTCCCGGCCCACCAGATAGAGGGTGGCCCCCAGCGTCTCGCTCCGGGCGGCGGAGATGATGGTGTTGGCCTCGGCGTGGACGCTGCGGCACAGCTCATACCGCTGACCGGAGGGAATTTGCAGCTCCTCTCTGGTGCAGCGGCCCAGGTCGATGCAGTTCTTGCGCCCCCGTGGAGCGCCGTTATAGCCGGTGGAGATCACCTCGTCTGCCTGGACGATGATGGCCCCGTAGTTCCGCCGGAGACAGGTGGAGCGCTCCAGCACCGTCTCTGCAATGTTCAGATAGTAGTTTACCTTATCGACACGGCGTACCGCCATGGTAATCCCTCCCAATTGCGGCAGACGTTCCCATTTCCCGGACGCAGGCCGCAGACGCTCACTCAGGACGGGCGCGGGCCCCTCCTATGGCAACAGTATAAGGGATTTTCCCTGCCGGGGCAAGTGTATTCACAATTATTTTACGACTTGGAGCGTTGACCTTTCCCTTCCGGTGCGGTATCATATACACAGAAAATCTGCCCGTTTTCGGGCCTGTGAGGAGTCCTTCCTTTGATTCGTAATTTTTTTGACCGGATCGGCAATTTTTTCAGTCGGCTCATGTACGGGCGCTACGGCTCGGATCAGCTGAACCTGGTGCTGGTAATCGCCAGCCTGGTGGTGTGGCTCATCAGCTGCTTTGTCCAGGTGACGGCGGTTTCCACTGTTCTGTGGATCGTCAGCTATGCGGGGCTGATTTACGCCATCTTTCGGATGTACTCCCGGAACTACACCAAGCGCCGGGCGGAGAATGACTGGTTCGTGTCCAAGGTGAATCCCATCGTCCAGGGCTTTCAGCGCAAGCGCGCCCAGATGCGGGACAAGGACCACGTCTACTTCAAGTGCCCCAGCTGCGGCCAGGTGCTCCGGGTCCCCAAGGGGAAAAAGAAAATCTCCATCACCTGCCGCAACTGCGGAACCGTGTTCCAGAAAAAGACCTGACGCCGCAGCTGCGGCCCTCTCCCAAATGGAAAAGCGCGAAAAAACAGCCCGAACGGTGATGCCGTCCGGGCTGTTTCAGGTTCAGGAAAGCGCTGCGCCGATCAATCGTTGACGTAGGGCAGCAGAGCGATCTGACGGGCGCGCTTGATGGCGGTGGTCAGCTCGCGCTGATGCTTGGCGCAGGTGCCGGTGGTGCGGCGGGGAAGGATCTTGCCCCGCTCAGAGAGATAGCGGCGGAGCTTGCCGGTGTCCTTATAGTCAATGCTCTCCACCTTGTCAGCGCAGAAGGCGCAGACCTTTCTGCGCTTGCGGCTGCGAGTCTTATCGAAAGCCATAATCGTAATCTCCTTTCACTGAGATGGGACGCGGCGTTTGGCGTTCGCGTCCGTTTACCCCGGCGCCCGGCGGACTGCCGGACGGGGGAGAGGCGGGCGGCACAGCGCCCGCTTGCGTTTCATTGAGCCGACTCAGAACGGCAGCTCGCCGTCGTCGTCGCTGAGCTCTGCAAACTCAGATACCGCAGGGGCAGCGGGAGCGCTGTAGCTGTTGCTCTGAGGGGCGGCGGGGGCATAGCTGTTGTTGCTGCTGCCATAGGAGCCGCCGTAGGAGCTGTTGCTGCGGTTGCCGTAGCTGCCGCCGTCGCTGTCCCGCCGGGAGTCGCCGAAATAGATATTATCGGCCACGACCTCGGCGCTGCGGCGCTTGTTGCCCTCCCGGTCCTGCCAGTCGCGGATCTGGAGCCGGCCCTCCACCACGGCCATACGGCCCTTGGAGAAGTACTTGCTCACAAATTCCGCCGTTCCCCGCCAGGCGACGATATCAATAAAGTCGGTGGGGCGGTTGCCGGTGGCCTTGTCCGCAAAATCCCGGTCAACGGCCAGGGTGAAGGACGCCACAGGCGTGCCGGACTGGGTCCGGCGCAGCTCCGGGTCACGGGTGAGACGACCCATGAGAATAATGCGATTGAGCATGATGCGCCTCCTTATGCGTTGAGATCAACGATCATGGAGCGAATCACGCCGTCAGTGATGTTGAAGTTACGATTCAGCTCAGCGGGGAACGCGGCGGGAGCCTCGAAGGTCATGAGGACATAATAGCCCTCCGTCTTGTGATCGATGGGATACGCCAGACGACGCTTCCCCCACTCACTGACCTCGGTCAGCGTGCCGTTCTGCTCCACCAGAGCCTGGAACTTTGCGACGATGGCGGCGATAGCATCCTCAGCCAGAGCGGCGTCGATGATATACAGAGCCTCGTACTTGTCAGCGACCTTTGCCATGTTTGCACCTCCTTATGGACTATATGGCCCTTTCCTGCCGAAAAGGGCAAGAGAAGTCAGACTCCCTTGCAGGAGCCATGCTGTTCTATTGTAACAGTTTTTTTCCTTTTGTCAATGGGAATGAGCGAAAAAACGGGAAAATCCTTTTTGCGGCGGAGGGGCCGCCGCCCTGTCAAAAATGGTTTTCAGCCGTCTCACAAAATATTCATAAATTCGTGCTATAGTAACACGAAAAAACAGGAACGGCATCCGCTTTTTTCAAATTATTCCGTCACCGCCTTGCTTTTTCCCCGCTTTCCGGTATAATGTTAGTCAGCTACATCACTGTTTTCGAGGTGCGTTTCATGAATTCCTTCACCTTTTATACCCCCACAAAAATCATTTTTGGCCCCAGGACCTGCGACCAGGCGGGCCAGGCCGTGAAGGAGGCGGGGGGCAGCCATGTGCTGGTGCTCTATGGCGGCGGCTCCGTCCTGCGCAACGGCGTGCTGGACCGGGTCACGGCCTCCCTCTCCGCCGCCGGGCTGACCTATGACTGCGTGGGCGGCGTCCAGCCCAACCCACGGCTGAGCTTTGCCCAGAGCATCGCCGATCAGTGGCGGGATAAGGGCGTCGACTTCCTGCTGGCGGTGGGCGGCGGCTCCGTGCTGGACACCATGAAGGGGGTCTCCATGAGCCTAAGCTGCGGCGGGGACATCTGGGACTTTTTCCAGGGCACCCGGACCGTGACAGGGGCGGTCCCCATGGGCAGCGTTCTCACCATCGCCGCCGCCGGGAGCGAGACCAGTGATTCTGCGGTACTCACCAACGAGGCCACCGGCCAGAAGCGGGGGCGCAACACCCCCTTCAACCGGCCCCTTTTCGCCATTATGGACCCGGAGCTGACCTACACCCTCCCGCCCCGCCAGACTGCCTGCGGCGTCACCGACATTATGATGCATACCCTGGACCGGTATTTCTCCGACAGCAACACGGAATACCTCACCGACGGCATTGCCGAGGCCCTGCTCCGGGACGTGATGGAGGCGGGCCTGCTGGCCATGCGGGAGCCGGAGAACTACGACGCCCGGAGCGAGATCATGTGGTGCGGCAGCCTGTCCCATAACGACCTCACCGGCCTGGGCCGCACCAAGGACTTCTCCGTCCACCAGCTGGGACATGAGCTGTCCGGGATGTTCGACATCCCCCACGGGGAGAGCCTCTCCGCCACCTGGGGCTCCTGGGCCAGATTCGTCATGGATACTGACCCCGGCCGCTTCGCCCATCTGGGGCGCAACGTGCTCAACATCACGGAGACGGACGACCGCCTGGCTGCTCAGGAGACGATCAATGGCCTGGAGGCGTATTGGCAGCGGCTGGGGATGCCCGTCAGCTTGGGGGCCTGTATTGGCGTGCAGCCGGACGAGGTCCTGCAGGACCTGGCCTGGCGCTGCTCCTGGCAGGGAAAGCGTAAGGTGGGCGTGTTCCGCCCCATCGACACGGCAGATATCCTGGACATCTACCGGGCCGCCAACCACTGAGGCGCAGCCATGTTTGGCTATGTGGTGGCAGATCAGGCCAACCTGACTCCGGAGGCGCTGGAGCGCTATCGAGGGGTGTACTGCGGCCTCTGCCGGGCCATCGGCCAACGCCACGGGCAGCTCTCCCGCCTGTGCCTGACCTACGATATGACCTTCCTTATCCTGCTGCTGGACTCCCTCTATGAGCCGGAGCGCACCGCCGGCAGTAACCGCTGTCCTCCCCATCCCATCAGGCCCCGGCCCTGGCAGCGGAGCGAAGCCACCGATTATGCCGCGGACATGAACGTGGCCCTGGCCTACTACAACTGCCTGGACGACTGGCAGGACGACCACAGCCCCTCCGGGCTGGCCGTCGCTCAGGTGCTAAAGGGCCGCTATCCTGACATCAAACAGCGGTGGCCCCGTCAGTGCGGGGCCATCGAGGACGGTCTGGAACGGCTCTCCGCTCTGGAGCGGGAGAAAAGCCCCGACCTGGACGCCGTGTGCAAAGCCTTCGGCGGCCTGATGGGAGAACTGTTCGTGCTCCGGGAGGACCGGTGGGCGGACGACCTCCGGGAGATGGGGGGCAAGCTGGGACAGTTCATCTACCTCATGGACGCCGTTCTTGACCGGGAGCGGGACGACAAAAAGGGGCGCTACAACCCCATCACCGCCTTTGAATCCCAGAACCAGGCCGGCCCCTTCCAGGAGCTGCCCGTGCTCACCATGCTCATCGGCGACAGCACCCTTGCCTTTGAGCGTCTCCCTCTGGAGCAGGATATGGACCTGCTGCGCAATATACTTTACTCCGGGGTGTGGACCCGCTACGCTATGGAACAGAATCGAAAGGCCAAGAAAGAGGGCCGCACCACCCACAAGGAGGAACCGTCAACATGATCCAGGACCCGTATTCGGTCTTAGGGGTCTCCCCCGACGCATCGCCGGACGAGATCAAAAAGGCATATCGCCGCCTGGCCAAGCAGTATCACCCCGATCTCCATCCCAACGACCCGGAAGCGGCCAAGAAGATGAACGAGATCAACGCTGCCTACGACCAGATCAACAACCCCCAGAAATACCAACAGCAGCAGCCCCGGCAGAGCAGCTCGTCCTCCTACGGCTACGGAGGCTCCACCGGCTCCACTGGCTATGCCGACGACGACGGGTACGACCCCTTCGGCGGCTATGACCCCTTCGGCTTTGGTTTTGGGGGCTATCAGCAGCGGCAGACCCACGAGGCCAGGGCCGATTCCAGCGATTCCTCCGATCTCCAGGCCGCCCTCCACTTTATCCAGGTGGGCAGCTATGACGACGCCCTCTCCGTTCTGGAGCGGGTGGCCCAGAAGGACCGGAACGCCCGGTGGTACTATCTCTCCGGTCTGGCCAACGACGGGGCGGGGAACAAGATCCTGGCCCTCCAGCAGCTTCAGCGGGCCGTCCAGCTGGAGCCGAACAACGCCGAGTATCAGCGGGCCTTCCAGCGGGTGCAGCAGGGCGGTCAGCACTACCGCAACGTGACGGTGGACCATTGCGGCGGCAGCTATTGCTCCTATGCCTGGCTGCTGTGCCTGGCCCTCTCCTGCTGCTCCGGCGGACGGATGGGATTCTATCCCATGTTCCTCTGCTGCTGAGGGGAGCGGGATAGGCCGCAAAAAACGCAGCTGTCCGCGGATGCGCCGAAACGGTTCAGCAGGATGGAGGTGCGTACCGCACCCCTCCACCGGCTTGCGCCGGTCCCCCTCCCCTTTCAGGGGAGGTAGAAGCCGATGCTCCCTGGCTCCCCTGAAAGGGGAGCTGTTGCCGCAAGGCGACTGAGGGGTGCAGCACGCACCAACGACAAGAGAAAGCCTTTCGGCGAATACGCTTCTCCCACCGATTTGTACATATCTCACGCCGCCGCCTCACCGCACGGCATCCTCTGCGGGAAACGGCCAATGCCGTTCCCCGCTTGTTTTATCTTTACTGTCATATCACCCCACACGGGAAAGGAGCCTCTCTATGTCCGTCCTCTCCAATCTGGAGCCTCAGTCCGTCTTTTCCTTCTTTGAGACCATCTGTTCCATCCCCCACCCCTCCGGGCGGGAGGACAGGCTGGCCGATTACATCGTCTCCTTCGCCCAGGCTCGCGGCCTGGAGCATTACCGGGACGGGCTGAACAACGTCATCGTCATCAAACCCGCCGCCCCCGGCTATGAGAGCCAGCCCCCGATCATCATCCAGGGCCATCTGGACATGGTCTGCGAGCAGGAGCCGGGGAGAAACATGGATTTTGACCGCCAAGGGCTTGACCTGCTCGTTGAGAACGGCTGGATCACCGCACGGGGCACCACCCTGGGAGGCGACGACGGCATCGCCGTGGCCTACGCCCTGGCCCTGCTGGACGCTGAGGACGTCCCACACCCCCGGCTGGAGGTGGTGCTCACCACCTCGGAGGAGGTGGGCATGGAGGGGGCCGCCGGTATCGACCTCTCCCCCCTCCGGGGCCGCCGCCTGCTCAACATCGACAGCGAGGAGGAGGGCTTTGTCCTCGCCAGCTGCGCCGGGGGCTGTCGGGCGGACTGCCTGCTGCCCGTGGAACGGACGGAGGCGGAGGGACAGCTCTGCGCCCTCACCCTCTCCGGGCTCACCGGGGGACACTCCGGCACGGAGATCGACAAGGGACGGGCCAACGCCATCCACGCCCTGGCGGACGTATTGGCAGAGCTGGGGAGACAGCTCTCCTTCTCCCTCCGCTCCCTCCAGGGGGGGCGGAAAGGACAACGCCATTCCCAGAGACGCCACGGCGGAGATCGTTCTGTCCTCCTCCCGGATGCTCCCCGTGTTCGGCGCCGCCCTGGAGCGGTGCCGCCAGTCCCTCATCCAACGGTACGGCCAATCTGACCCTGGCCTGCGACTGTCCCTCATCCCCAGAGAGGAGGGGAGCTGGCAGGCGCTCACCCCTGATTCTGCCCGGAAGAGCCTGACCCTCATCCGAACTCTCCCCGACGGGGTGCAGGACATGAGCCGGGACATCCCCGGCCTGGTGGAGACCTCCCTGAATCTGGGGGTGGCGGACACCCGCGCGGACGCCCTCCATCTCCGGCTGAGCCTGCGCAGCTCGGTGCTGGCGGAGAAGGAAATACTCAAATCACGCGTGGCCCACATTACGGAAAACATGGGCGGCTCCGTCTCCTGGGCGGGGGACTACCCTCCCTGGGAGTACCGGCAGGACTCCCCGCTCCGGGAGGACGTGTGCCGGGCCTGGGAGTCCCTCACCGGAAAGCGTCCGGAGGTGGTGGCCATCCACGCCGGGCTGGAGTGCGGCCTGCTGTCGGCCAAGCTGCCGGGGATGGACGCCGTCTCCATCGGCCCCAATATGAGGGACATCCACACCACCGGGGAGCGGCTGGAGATCGCCTCCGTGGGCCGGGTGTGGGACCTGATTTTGAAGGTGCTGGGGGAGAAACGGTAAGGCACTGCCACACAATTCTGCGAAAAAGGAGGCCCCGTCTTGCGCTCCAGCTGGAAAAAGCTATCTGAAAAACTGAAAGAATCCCTGAACGCTGTTCTGCCCATCGTGGGCATCGTGGTGGTGCTCAGCTTCACCATCGCCCCCATCTCCTCCAGCACGCTGCTGAGCTTTCTGCTGGGGGCGGTGCTGCTCATCATCGGCATGATGTTCTTCACCCAGGGGGCGGAGATGTCCATGAGCCTCATGGGGGAGCGGGTGGGCAGCAGCCTGGCCAAATCCCGCAGCCCCTGGCGCATCGGCGCAGTGGCCTTTCTTCTGGGATTTATGATCACCATCTCTGAGCCGGATCTCCAGGTGCTGGCCCAGCAGGTGCCCTCCATCCCCAACACAGTGCTCATCCTGACCATCGCCGTGGGAGTGGGCGTCTTTCTGGCGATTGCCCTGCTCCGGATGCTGTTCTCTATCTCTCTGACCCGGCTGCTGGTGGGGTGTTACATTTTCCTGTTTGCTCTGACCCTTTTTGTGCCGGAGGACTTTCTGGCGGTGGCCTTTGACTCCGGCGGCGTCACCACCGGGCCTCTGACCGTTCCCTTTATCATGGCGCTGGGCGTAGGCGTCTCCGCCATCCGTACCGATAAAAACGCCGCGGACGACAGCTTTGGCCTGGTGGCCCTGTGCTCCGTCGGCCCTATCATCGCCGTTATGCTCCTGGCCATCGTATACCAGCCGGACGGCAGTGCGTACACCGCCCCCGCTCTGCCGGAGATCTCCGACTCGGTGGAGCTGTGGGAGCTGTTTGCGGAGGGTTTTCCGGATTATATGGGGGAGATCGCCGTTTCCCTGCTGCCCATTCTTCTCTTTTTTGGGCTGTATCAGGTCATCGCCCTCCACCTCTCCGGGCGGCAGTTGGCAAAGATGGGAGTGGGCCTGGTCTATACCTATATTGGGCTGGTGCTGTTTCTCACCGGGGCCAATGTGGGCTTTATCCCCGCGGGCAACTATCTGGGCCAGGTGCTGGCCGGGCTGGACTGCAACTGGGTGATCGTACCCATCGGCATGGTCATCGGCTATTTCATCGTCAAAGCGGAGCCTGCCGTCTACGTCCTCAACCGGCAGGTGGAGGAGATCACCAACGGCACCATCTCCGCCGGGGCCATGGGAGCCTGCCTCTCCATCGGCGTGGCCGTGTCCGTGGGCCTTGCCATGATCCGGGTACTCACCGGCATCTCTATCCTCTGGTTCCTCATCCCCGGCTACGCCATCGCCCTGGGGCTGTCCTTTGTGGTGCCCCGGATCTTTACCGCCGTGGCCTTTGACTCCGGCGGGGTCGCCTCCGGTCCCATGACCACCACCTTCCTGCTCCCTCTGGCCCAGGGAGCCTGTATCGCCGTGGGAGGCGACATCGTCACCGACGCCTTCGGCGTGGTGGCAATGGTGGCTATGACGCCGTTGATCACCATTCAAATCATGGGTCTGGTCTGTCAAATTCGCCAGCGCCGCTCCGAGCGGGAGGCCCGGCGGCTGGCCCCGGCGCTGCTGTCCTCCCTGGAGGGGCTGGACGAGAACGCCATTATCGAGCTGTAAGGAGGGAGGCACACTGTGAGCGAGCTATATATGATGGTGGCTATCGCCGACCGGAAGCTGCGCCGGAGGTTCTCCGACTTCTTTCAGGAGCAGCGGCTGGATGTGGTTTTGACCACCGGGGGCAGAGGCACCGCTGTCAACGAGATGCTGGACTACTTCGGCCTGGAGGCGTCGGAAAAGACGGTGTTCTTCTCCTTCGTCACCGGGGAACGGTGGAAGCTGGTGCGCAAGGGGCTACAGCCCCGTCTGCGCATTGACGTACCGGGCACCGGCGTGGCCTTCACCGTCCCCATGCGCAGCTTGGG
>JAJBTD010000162.1 GCA_020861055.1 Clostridiales bacterium
AAGATACTCCCCGCAAAGGAGGATACAAGCCCCCGTTCCTTGATCGACATTCAATAATAAAAACTTAGTTTCTGAGTCCAGAAAAACGTTGTAATTCCAGCATTTTTCTGGATTTGCCATTTTTACTGGCTACAAACTGGCTACATTTGAAGCTTTTTTTGTAGCCAGACGCTCACGGCATGATACCGTCGAGCTGTCTGGCTACCTCCACCTGCTTGTTGGGGTACAGGTGGCTGTAGGTGTCCATGGTAGTCTGCACATTTTCGTGGCCGAGCCGCTCTGCAATCAGCAGCGGGGAGCAGCCCATCTCCACCAGCAGGCTTGCATGGCTGTGGCGGATGTCGTGTACCCTGATCCGCTTCACTCCGGACACCTTGCACCCGTGCTCCATTTCGTGGTACAGGAAGTCCTTGGTGTAGGGAAAAAGCCGATCATCAGGCTGCAAGTCATAGCAATGGGACATATATTCCTGCAAGCAGTCGCACAGCCCGTCAGGGATAGGAATGGTGCGGTTGCTCTTGGGCGTCTTAGGCGGGGTGATGACATCCTTTCTGCTCAGGCGCTGATAGCTCTTGCTGACCGTCAGCGTCTTCTTCGTAAGGTCAATATCCGATGGGGTAAGAGCCAGCAGCTCACCCTCACGGATGCCTGTGTAGTACAGGGTCATAAAAACGGTGTAACTTATCGGCCTGTCCCGAATAGCGTCAATGAACATCTGAAACTCATCCCTCGTCCAGAACAGCATCTCGTCCGCTTTTTTCTTCCCCATGCTCCCTGCCTTATGGCAGGGATTTTCTTTTAGGCCGTAATACTTTACGGCATAGTTGAAGATGGCGGTAAGCTGGTTGTTGATGGTCTTGAGATAGGTCTGGGAATAGGGCTGTCCCTTCTCGTCCCGATAGCTGGTCAGGGAGTTTTGCCACTTTCGGACATCCGTGGGCTTGATCTCGTTCAGCGGAATCTTGCCGAAATAGGGCGTGATCTTCAAGTCGATAAGGGACCGTTTGGTGGTGACGGTGGAAGTCCTCAACCTCTGTTCCATGTCCTTCATATAAAGCTCGATGAAGTCTTGAAAGGTCATGCCAAGGCTCCCCGTGGACTGGCTGATAAAGTCCCGTTCCCATTGCAGGGCCTCCCGCTTGGTGGCGAAGCCCCGCTTCTTCTTGTGGATGGTCTTGCCCGTCCAATCCGTTACCCGGATCTGGGACATCCAGCGGTTGGTGTTTCCATCTTTTGTGACTGACATTTGTACCTCCTTCCCTCCAGAATCAGGCTTTGCCTAGGTCATTCGCTCTTGGGGTTTACGTAAGTACTCTCCAAGTATTCGTTTCGCTTTTGCATCCGGGTGTCGGGGTCAAGTTCCTCCGGCTCCACGCATTGAACAGCGGTGGCCGCATAGTAGGCCAGGGTCTGCTCCTTCCACTTCCGATAGGCCTCCTGGGTAGAAGCATAGGTGCGAAGCTCGTCTCGCTCCTGCTCCCACTGTTCCAGGAACAGGCACATATCAGTGTTGAAGTCCGCCATGCTCTTTCCGTCGAAGGAAATGGAGCACTCCCACTGTTTGCTGCGGGGTGGCTTCTTCACGTCGATTTTGAAGTCGATACCCCCGACAGTTTCCAGCTTGAACAGGAAATCCATGATGTCGGAAAGGGTCTTGATCTGTGCGTTACTGGCTTCATAGCCCAGGATATAGGTGGGGGTCGTATCCAGAATGTCGGCGATCTGGTTGACAACGGCGACTGAAACCTCGATCTCTCCTGTTTCGTACTTCTGCACGGTGCGGAGGGATTTGTTCAGCCGATGCGCCAGCTCCGTCTGGTTCAGCCCTTTTCTTTTTCTGAGCAGCTTGATGCGCTGCCCGATTGCGGGATAATCGAAATTGTCCATGTCTGATTCACCTCGTCCATAGTATAGCAGAAAAGAAAGTGAATTGCAAGTGCGTATTTTTAATTTTTTAGGTGTTGACAATGCACCAGGTATACGCTATAATAAATACGTATCAATAGTGCATATTCCGAAGAGGCAGGAATAGAGGTGGTGAACAGAAAATGCGTTCTACGGAAAATCTATTTATTTCAGGAGGTGCCATGAGGTCACAGTTTATTACAGCAGCAGAGGTGGCTGAGATTATGGGCATCAGCCGCAGCAAGGCCTATCAGCTCGTCCGGCAGATGAACCAGGAGCTG
Source organism: Clostridiales bacterium (assembly GCA_020861055.1). Taxonomy (GTDB): domain Bacteria; phylum Bacillota; class Clostridia; order Oscillospirales; family Oscillospiraceae; genus Onthomonas. Next base: position 2,187 of record JAJBTD010000162.1, read on the forward strand.
AAGGAGCAGGGCTATCTCACCATAGCCGGGAAATGCCCTATCCAGTATTTCAAGCAGAAGTTCTACGGGTTCCAGATTCCGGGAGGTGAGTATGTCGATGGGAACAAATGAAAAAACGACCGCCCTCATCCCATCTGTTAGCGCAGATGGAGGGCAGCCGTTCTCAAATTCAACCAAACACAGTATACCCGAAAATGGCCCCGAAATCAACCCGTTTGAGGAAGATTTGGAGAAAAAGGCAAAGCGGATGCGCTGCGAGGCCGACCCCAACCATCTGTATACCGTCTCCATGTCGGAGCTGTACCAGACCACCTACCAGAGCAGACCGCCGATCATTGATGGCCTGCTCTACTCCGGAGCCTATATCCTTGCGGGAGCACCGAAGATTGGAAAGTCCTTCCTGGTGGCGCAGCTTGCCTACCATGTCAGTACGGGGGATTCTCTGTGGGGCTATGAAGTCCGACAGGGCACCGTCCTCTATCTGGCATTGGAGGATGACTTCCAGCGCATTCAGAGCCGTATGTTCATGATGTACGGTGTGAATGACACCGAGCACCTATTCTTCGCTACAGCGGCAAGCAAGCTGGGCTCCGGGTTGGATGAGCAGCTTACGAACTTTATTCAGGAGCACCCGGACACCAAGCTCATCATCATTGACACCATGCAAAAGATTCGAGAGGTCAGCGGCGAGGCCTACAGCTATGCCAACGACTACGATGTGATCGGGAAGCTCAAGCTGTTTGCCGACAAGCACGGTGTCTGTGTCCTGACCGTCCACCACACGAGGAAGCAGCCCGCCGGGGACAGCTTTGAGATGATCTCCGGTACCACCGGCCTGCTGGGGTGTGCCGACGGTGCCCTGCTGATGCAAAAGAAGCGGCGGACGGCGCTGGCCGCTACGCTGGATGTGGCGGGGCGTGACCAGCAGGATCAGATCCTCTATCTGATGAAAGACCCGGACACCCAGATCTGGAGCCTGGAGCGGACAGAGAACGAACCTCACAGGGAGCCGCCAGACCCGGTGCTGGCAGCGGTTGCTGCCCTTGTCTCCTCCGAGAACCGGGAGTGGACAGGCAGTCCCACAGAGCTTGCCAATCAGGTCAATGTCGGTCTGGCTGCGAACGCCCTCACCAAATACCTGAATATCAGGTACAGCAGGCTGTTAGACGAGTACCATGTCAGGTATCGGAACAAGGCCCGGCACTCCGGACGCAGGGTGACGCTAACCTATATGCTCATTGATAACCCGGCCTACACAGTAGTCGGGTAAGGGGCGCGACGGTTGCGACGGTAGCAACGGTGATATGGACAGCGCCTATACAACCGTCGCAATCGTCGCTACCGTCGCGGAAAGGAGATGTAAACCATGAAGAATGTGCAGATACCCTATGAGTTGTTCGTTGATCTGGTGCTTTATCATCTGAGGGGCGAGGACGATATTGATGGTGAGATTCAACAGGGGCTGGAGCGAAAGCTGGATGCCATGCTGAACCGACAGCTCTATTCGCAGTACAAGACTGCACCCACAGAAGGACAGCGGGAGCAGGCCCGACAGGAATACCTTGACCGTCGGGGCGTTCCGAAGAGCTTCCGCTGGACTGTTCCGCCCTGGGAGCTGTGACAGGAGCGTGGCACGCTCCTGTGCAGGTGTACAGAGGGCAACAAGCCCTTTGTGCCGGAGTCCAGAGGGGTGCAGCCTCTTTGGTCAGTGTTCAGAGGTGAAGCCTTTGGGCGGAGAGTGCAGAGGGTGGCAGGCCCTTTGCTGGGGTGTTGTCCGCCGACAACAGGGGCAAAGCCCCTCACCCCCTCGGGAGAGCCCACGGCACTTTGCAGACCGCCGGTCTGAAAGTGTTATTAGTGGGTTATTACACTTCCGCAGAAGTGCCTCCCCGTGCGGCCACAAATATGAAATTTACGAAAGGTTAAGGTGATATTTATCGCAAGAAACGATGGGGTGCATCGCACCACGGTCAGGAATGCCAACCTGACAAAAAGTCAAATCGGCAACGTCCAGCGGCACAACGAACGGGAAAAGGAATCCTACGTCAACCAGGACATCGTCCCAGAACGCACCCCGCTGAATGTCCACTTCAAAACGCCGTCCGGCTCCTATCAGGCAATCTTTGATGCAATGGTCGAGGAAAAGACCATCTCCACCCGTGGGCTGAAATCGGATGCCCATCTTTTTGGGGAGCTGATCTTCGATGTCAACTCCGCCTACTTCCACAATCACGGCGGATACGAATACGCCAGGCAATTCTACGCAGACGCCTATCGAGCCGCCGTGGACATTGTGGGCGGTGAGCAGTATATCCTCTCCGCCGTCATGCACGCCGACGAACGCAACCGGGCTATGTCCGAGGCTCTGGGGCAGGACGTGTATCACTACCATCTCCACGTCGTTTATATTCCCGTAGTAGAGAAGCAGATTCTATGGTCGAAGCGCTGTAAGGACAAGTCCCTGGTCGGCACCGTCAAGGAGACGATCATGCAGGTCAGCAGCAGTAAGAAATGGCTGTCAAAGCCTGCGCTGGACGAGGCCGGGAATCCCATTCTCCAGAGAAACGGCAAGCCGGTATTAAAGAAGTCCTATTCCGTGTTACAGGACGACTTCTTTCAGCACATGAGAGCCGCCGGTTACACCGACGTGGAACGGGGCGAACGTGGCAGCAGCGAGGAGCATCTGACCGTGACCCAGTTCAAGGTCATGCAGGAGGAGAAGCGACTGGAGGGACTGACGGAACAGATAGAGCAATCCGGTACGGAACTGGCAGCGGTACAGCAGCAGATCACCTCCGGTCATGCTGCCATTCAGCAAATGGAGAGTAGCACCCGCAAAGCAGAGAAGGCCGCCGATGCCGCTGAAAAGAAAATGACCCAGGCTGAACAGGCGCTCCGCACGCAGTCAATGACTTTCATGAAGATCGATTCGATGGGAAAGAAAACACTGACCGGCAATATCGCCTTTGCATCAGACGAGGCCAGGGAGCTAAAGGAGCTTGCCAAAAAGGGCGTGACCGCTGATCGTAGAATATCAGATTTGGAGGATAAGGTTGCTCGTGCCCAAAAGGATATCGATATCTGGAAGCAGCGGTATAAAAAGCTGTTAGATCAGGTTCAGAGCTACCTTGCTGCCGTGCAGAAGGCTCCGGAACGGGTGGCGGACTTCCTGCGGAGGGTGATTCAGGAGAGGGACATCCCCCAACGGCGACAGCCCACCAGGACACGCCAACACAGCGTGGAGCTGTAGGGCTTCCATGCTTGAATTGGGAAAATCCCCAAATTTCAAATGGAGCAACCCCGAAATGAACTCCGCTTCATTGAGGCTGCTCCTATTTGAAAAATCCCGAAAACGCTAATTCTTGAATCGGGGAAATATCCCCCAAAATGCCACACTTACAAAATTTTTAGAAATCAAGAGGTAAATTCGATGATAAAGGGCTTATCCAAACGGGAGAAGGACACAGAGCTGTTTTACAACGCCGCCGACCCTGTCGCCCATATCCGCACACACGATCTCCGGCTGATCAGGCGGCTGGAGGAGTTCAGCAGCAAGCACCCAGACCTTTGTCAGTTGGTAGAGGATGACGAGTACAATGGGAAATACTTTGACATTGACCGTGCCAGGGTGTCCATTCGCATTACGGAGCCGTACTCTCAGGAGCGGCGGCAGAAGCAGAGCGAGTGGGCGAGGGTGAATGGGTTGAAAGCCAAAACAAAACTTTGAATGAGTTAGTCAGGAAAACTCCAGGCGTTTAGAGTCGATAACTCATACTTCTTATTGGCAAGTAGCAGATTGCGAAGCAAAGTGTTGCGCACATCGGGTAACAGCGCAGTTAATAAAAATGCCCTCCCGTCAGCATGGACGGGAGGGCTGGATCATGTGGAAATATACCGGCTATAGGGAAGCAGCTGTGTATATTTCAACAGAGGGGCAATGCTTACTGTTTGCTGAGCTTTCTGCTCTTGCGGACGGCCAGGACCTCCAGGACAACCAGCACGACGGCGACCAGGACATCCACCACGATGAGGATGACCTTCCAGGTGGACAGACCGTCATTCAGGTTCTCCGGATCGTATGCCCGGCTGTTGACCACGGTGTAGAGGATATTGTGGGCCGAGTTCCGCATGGCGAGGACGCCGGTGGCGCTGGTGGTATCGGAGACATGGTTTGTCTCCACATCGTAGTTCTTGAGCATCAGATCGCTGCCGTTGCGGATGGCCTGGTCAGCGTTCATGTAGCCCCAATAGTGGAAGCCGTCGGTGATGACCATGCCTTGGAAGCCCCACTCGCCTCTCAGAACCGTCTGGAGAGAGCTGGAGCAAGCACCGGCCCACTGGTTGCCGATGTAGTTCCAGGAGGACATGATGGCCTTGCAGCCGCCCTCCTTGACCGCCAGCTCGAAGGGCCGCATATAAATCTCACGCAGGGCCTGCTCGGTGGTCCAGGTGCAGAGCATCTCTGCCTGGCAGGTCTGCTGGTCGTTCATCACGAAGTGCTTGGCATAGGCGTAGACGCCGTGAGACTGGGCTCCGGTGATAGAGGCGGCGGCGATCTTACCGGCCAGCACGCCGTCCTCGGAGTAGTACTCGAAGTTACGGCCGTCGAAGGCGGAGCGGTGGCAGTTCATGCCAGGGGCATACCAGCCGGAGACATCCATCTCATTGGCCATGGTGCCGATGCTGTCGCCATAGGCCTCTGCCAGTGCGGTGTTCCAGGTGGAGGCAATGATGACCTCAGGCGGGAAGCCGATGGAGGCCAGACCGGTGAAGTTGTTGGAGATGTTTGCAGGGCCGTCGCAGTCGTTTGTGGAGACCTTGCCAATGCTGGAGATCTCAATGGTGGCATAGCCGCCCAGGGCGATCAGGTTATCCATCTCGCTCACCGTCAGCTCATCCAGCAGGTCGTCCCACAGGGGATCGTCGTAATCCAGACCCCGCAGGTCTTCCAGCTCCACGCCATTGCTGGCGCCGGTGGTGGGCATCACGTCGCTGTCGTCATTGAAGTCCTCTGCATTCCAGTTTCCGGTGTTGTAGAAGGTCGCCTTGATCTCGTCGGACATCTGATAGGCGTCCTCAGAGGGGGCGGCGGTGACGGCCTCATAGTTGGCAAAACCGTCGGCACGGGACAGATAGGTCACATCGCCCTCGGCGAAGCTGAAAGAGGTCAGAGCGGCGACCTCGTCGGAGGAGCGGGCGTTGTCCTCGTCGTAGACGATGGTGTCCTCCAGGGTGAACGTGCGCTCATCCAGGACGGTGTGGGCGTCGGAGCGGATGGAGATGGAATAGTCGCCGTTTTCCAGCACATAGCAACCGTAGTTGTAGCTGTCAAAGGAGGCCATATCCTCCTCGTTAAAGGAGATGGTGATGGTGACGCTCTCGTTGGGCTCCAGGGTATCCGTTTTTTCAAAGGTAACCAGGTTCACAGACGCCTTTTCAATCCCGCCGTTATAGTAGGGAGGCGTGTAATAGACCTCCACCACGTCCTTGCCCGCCACAGAGCCGGTGTTGGTGACGGTCACATCAAAGCTGATCGTCCCGTCGGCGGCGACGGTAAGGTCGCTCATGGTCTGCTCAAAGGTGGTGTAGCTCAGTCCGTGACCAAAGGGATACTGCACGGTGGAATCGTAGTCGATCAGGCCCTCCTCTGCGGCGGTCTCATAGAACTTGTATCCCACATAGATGTTCTCCACATAGTCCACGAAGTGAGGAGTGGTGGTGCCATAGGTAAAGGTGCCGGTGGCCTCATAGCCGAACTCGTCGGCATTTTCGTAGGCGAACTCGCCGATGTTGTTGAAATAGGGAGTGGCGGTCAGGTCATAGACGAAGGTATCCGTCGCCTTGCCAGAGGGGTTGACTGCGCCGGTGACAATCTCGCCCAGGGCGGTAAAGCCGGTCTGGCCGGGGCCGGGACACCAGATGACGCTCTTGATCTGCTCATAGTCGTCCACAAAGTCCAGCTCCAGGGTGTTGGCGCTGTTGTAGACCAGGATGACGTTGTCGAAGTTGGCGCAGACAAGCTCCACCATGTCCTGCTCGGTCTGGCTCAGGCTCAGGTAGTGAGTCCCGTCCGGGAAGTCCTGGTACTCCGTGGAGTTGTCCTCGTAGTGCTCCAGAGAGTCGGCCTCACGGGTGACCGCCATATCGGTGGGCAGATCGGCAAACTCACCGCCGATCCGGGAGATCACGATCATGGCGGTGTCAGAGAACTCCTTGGCGTTCTCGATCAGCTCATCCGTGTAGGTGTCTGCGGGAGGCTCGGGCAGCGTCCAATAGTGGTCGCCGTAGCCCAGCTCCGGCCGCTCGGCGCAATAGGCGCTATAGAAGTCGCTCAGCTCTGTGTTCAGATTCAGCCCGGCGCTCTCCAGGCCCTCCAGCAGCGTGACTTTTTCCATGGCGTCCGACAGGGCGCCGGAGCCGGTACCGCCGTAGACCGGGTCGATGGAGCCCCAGCCGAACACGTTCAGATTGGAGCCGGAGCTCAGCGGCAGCAGATCGTCGTCATTCTGCTCCAGGACGATGCCCTCCTCGGCCAGATCAATGCACAGGGCACTGGCCTCCTCTACGGACTCGTCACTGATGGTCCCCTCGCCGGAGACCAGCTCCAGAATGGACGACATAGGGATGACGCAGATCAGGTTGACGCAGATCAGCAGCGCCAACACGATGGCTACGCCGGAGGTGCAGCGAATGAGGAATTTCTTCCCCTGAGGCTGCTTGCGGACGACGACCATGACGATAATTGCCAGAATGGCTACCACGCCAAAGCCGATCAGATAGGGGGCACAGTTGGCAAGGTTTGTCAATATGTCCTCTGTGTTGAGTGATAACATGATGGTTCCTCCTCGTTCCTTCAGAATTAGGGGGAGAACACCCCCTCTTAGAAAACAACTATATCAAAAGAGATAGGTAATGCACCACAATTTTTTCATCGGGGTGGGGTTTTACTGCATACTTTGCATATTTCGATGGCCGACACTGTGGCGCACAGAAAACCTCCCGGCGGACTGTAGCGCCCGCCGGGAGGTCTGTGCCATCCGTCTATTGTTTATCATGATCTGTGGATTGGAGGGGGATCAAAATGCTGCACCGGAACCAGTCGTCCTCCATGCCGAAGCGATAGGTCCCCTGGTATCGTTCTACGATTTTCACGACGCTCTTGACTCCCAGGCCATGCATCGCCTTGTCCGCTTTGGTCGTCACAGGCAGCCCGTCCTGCATTTCCGGCGGATTCAGACAGTAATTTTCCACGGAGATGTGAAGGAACCCGTTTTCCGTGGCCACCTCCAGGACGATTTGTCGCTGCTCCTGGTCGGGCAGCTGCTCCACGCTCTCAATGGCGTTGTCCAACAGGTTTCCAAACAGGCCGCAGATGTCCTGCACTGTCATCACGTCCAGATGGGCGGCGTCGGCAACGCTGGTCAGCTTAATGTTCTGCTGGATGCAGTAGATGGCCTTCTGGGTCAGCAGGGTGTCCAGCACCGGGCTTCTGGTGTTGCACTGCGCCCCATAGCGGTCGATGAGCGTCTCCATCTCTGACAGGTATGCCTCCCGCTCCTGGCTGCTGTAGGAGCTGCGAAGGGCGGCGACCTGATGCTTTAAATCATGGCACTGCCGGGCAATGTGGGCGTTGCAGGCCTGATAATCCAGATATTGCCGATACTGCGTCTCCACGATACTGCTCACAGCAGCCGCCTCCTGGGCGATCCGCCGCTCCTGAACGTAAAACAGGATCAGACAGAGCAGAAAGACTCCGCACAGATCTGCCAGCGTGCGGATCCACCCGATGGTTCCCCGCAGATCCCGGAGCGCTTCCATCCAGAGGGCGGTGTTAAAGACGTCAATGTTTCCGGCCAGGAAGGTCAGCACGGCGACCACCGCAGCGCACAGAGGGATCCAGCGGTCTCTCCCCGTGATCTCATTTTCCACCTTGTTGATGGCCCGACGCATCACCAGCCCAACGGCCTGTGCGACTGCCAGGTTGAACAGGAAAACGGGAGGATTCATCAGAGAGGGCAACTCAAACAGATAGAAGGAGAGCTGCCAGGCCAGAGATGCCATCAGCTCGGCCTGTAAGAAGGTGAAGGCCCACCAAAACAGAAGGTCTAGCACATGGAGCCGACACAGGCCGCCGATGCACAGCAGCATCCAGAGAAGGTTAAGTACCATGGAGTCTGCAAACAAAAAGTCAATAGGGAAATGAAGGAAATCTAACGATTCAA
>JAJBTD010000014.1 GCA_020861055.1 Clostridiales bacterium
CATGTGGAGTTCCGCTTACTTCAAGTAAAGGGGAAGTACGCCCTGACCCAGGCCGACCAGAAGGTGGCATGTATTCAGGCGCTGGCGGAGGTGATTTCCCGGCTCCCCGGCTCAGCGGAGCGGGAGGTTTACGGCAACCGGATGGCACGGGAGATGGAGATCACCCCGGAGACCATGCAGCGGGAGATACGCCGCAGCCAGAAGCGCCAGACCCGCTGGGAGGAGAAGCAGCAGGCCCGAAAGGTGCTCCAGCCGGTGCAGATGAACCAGCCGGAGAGCCGCACCCTGCGTTACGAAAATATGCGTTCCGGCAAGGCGGAGGAGGGCGTCATCGCTCTGCTGATGAACGATCCGGGGCTGCTGGCCCAAACCCGTGGACTGAGTCCGGATGATTTTACTGTCCCCCTGTTTCGCCGGCTCTACCAGTTGATCTGGGAGCGGTGGACGGAGGATAGGCCGGTCTCCCTGAATGCCCTGGGCCCGGAGCTGACCGGCGAGGAGATGAACCATCTCGTCTCCATTCTCCAACAGCCCATCTCCCAGAGCAACCAGGAGCGGGCGATGGAGGACTACATCAATATTATACAGACCGAGGGCCTGAAGCGCGCGGGCACATCCGATTTGGACGATACGGCGCTGATGGCGTTCAGAGACAAAAAAGGCATGGAGGAACCGAAATGAGCGACAAGAAAAAGACTGTATCCGAAAAGGGCAGAGAGAGCAAGGAGTCCAAGGAGTCCAAGGAGCAGAAGGCCCGTATTCCTGACGGCGTTCCAGGAGCAGAAAAGCTCAATGAACTGATTGAGCGGGGCAAGAAAAAGGGAAAGCTCACCGCTATGGAGATGATGGAGCTGGACGGCGTGGAGCTGGACAGCGACACCCTGGACCGTTTCTATGACATCCTGGAGAACCAGGGGATCGAATTGGTCTCCGACGAGGAGCTGCCGGAGACGGCGGAGCCTCCGGAGGAGGAGATCGAGGATCTGGCCGAGGAAGAGGTCGTGGACCCCAATACCCTGGTGGATAACTACGGGGTGGACGACCCGGTGCGGATGTACCTGAAGGAGATCGGAAAGGTCGCTCTGCTGACCCCGGATGAGGAGACGGCGCTGGCCAAGGGCATGAGCGCCGGAAACGTCGCCAAGGAGCAGCTGGAGGAGCTGGAGGAGTCCGGCGAGGATATTCCGGAGGAGGTCCGCAAGGAGCTGGAAAAGACCATCAAGCACGGCGAGAACTGCAAGCAGCGGCTGGCCGAGGCAAACCTCCGCCTGGTGGTCTCTATCGCAAAACGGTATGTCGGCCGGGGGATGCAGTTTTTGGATCTCATCCAGGAGGGCAACCTGGGCCTGATCAAGGCGGTGGAGAAATTCGACTATACCAAGGGCTATAAATTTTCCACCTATGCGACCTGGTGGATTCGTCAGGCCATTACCAGGGCTATCGCAGACCAGGCCAGAACGATCCGCATTCCCGTCCATATGGTGGAAACCATCAACAAGGTCATCCGGGTCTCCCGCCAGCTGCTCCAGGAGCTGGGCCATGATCCATCCCCGGAGGAGATCGCCGCCGAGATGAATATGCCGGTGGATAAGGTGCGGGAGATTTTGAAGATCGCCCAGGAGCCAGTCTCTTTGGAGACCCCCATCGGCGAGGAGGAGGACTCTCATCTGGGAGACTTCATCCAGGACGAGGACGCCTGTGAGCCTGCGGAGGCCGCCTCCTATACGCTGCTCAAGGAGCAGCTGACGGAGGTGCTCTCCACTCTGACCCCCAGGGAGGAGAAGGTGCTCAAGCTCCGCTTCGGTCTGGAGGACGGACGAACCCGCACTCTGGAGGAGGTGGGCAAGCAGTTCCACGTCACACGGGAGCGTATCCGCCAGATCGAGGCCAAGGCCCTGCGCAAGCTGCGCCACCCCAGCCGTTCCAAAAAGCTGAGAGACTTCCTGAATTAAACCAGCTGTGATGAATGATTCCCCTTCTGCATATGTTATATGGCAGAGGGGGGATTTTTTGTGAAAAAATTGGACAAACCACTGCTGGCCAGCTACCTGATCGCCGTGGCGCTGGGCTGCGGACTGCATTTTCTGTTTTCACTTTGGCCCAGTATTCTGACGGAGTTCATCGCTCCGGTGAACGAGAGCGTCTGGGAGCATATCAAGCTGGTGTTTTGGCCGCTGCTTCTCTCCGGCGCTCTCCTCACGAAAGCCGGCCGGTGGCAGACTGCCCCATGGCTTTTGTCTCTGCTGATCAGCTGCGGCCTGCTGCTGGCGGCAGGGTGGTATCTCAACTGTGTCGCCGGGGCAGGAAGCTTGGGGAGCAATCTGGCGCTGTATTTTATCGTGATCGGCGTGGGCTTCTTCCTGCCTGCCGTACTGCCAGTGGGGGAGAGGTGGAGCGGCCTGCTCACCGGAGCGGCGATCCTGCTGACAGGGCTGATCGTCTGCTGGACGATGCAGCCGCCGGATGCCGCTCTGTTTCGGGATATGTCTCTGGCGGACGCGCTCTATCAGCTGCCCTGTTGAATGGGGCCCCACACATAGCCTCTAATGTCCGTAAAGGAGAAAACCTTTTCAGGCATTAAAGCATGTAAGGCGATTCCGCCTGCGTGGATTGAGAGACCGTAAACCATATTCGCTTTACAGGAATCAATCAATCAAACCGCCACATAGATTTGAGAGGCAAACCCCATAATGCCGGCAAATTCCACCACATACCATCCCTGATATTCATTCCAGACGGTCAGCTCTGCGCCATCGTAGGCCCTGGCCAGAACAGTAGAAGTCACGCTGGGGCGCTCCCGGATGTTCAGGCTCCCCCAGCTCAGGTTCACCTTCCCCTTCCGCGGGGACTGAGGTGAGAGAACGGGAAGATAGAAAAAGTCCGCTACGCTGGCGCTGACATTTTGCGCGATCTCCCCTGTGTGCGTCTGAATCCAGACCGCGTCGTCTGTGTTGTCATGGTAGGCGAGCTCTATGAGGGAGGCGGGCGCCCGCACCTTTGCGACCTCGCCGATGGTAGTAGTGGGCTCTGCACTTACCAGGTCCGGGTCGGGATAGATTTTCCTCAATCCTTCTGCGGCCAGCTCTGCGAACCGCTTGCCCTTCACAGAGCCTGGGTAGTAATAGACGATGGAGCCCTTGAGTGTCCCGGCCAGAAATTCCGGTGCGGCGTTGGAATGAAGGGCCAGGTGCAGGTTATAATTTCCTTCATTGGAGGCCTGGATGCATTGGGCCGCGGTCATATCCGGCCGGTTCCGGGTCACGGTGACGCCGCTGGCCCGGAGGTATGGCTCCATCTGGTCGGCGATGAGGTTCATATACTGCTCCTCGTTGCCGCCGGTGATATAGGGATTGAATTCCTGGGTGGAGGGGGAGAGATAGAGCAGCGACATAGCGGGGCCTCCTTGCTTTGATAAGCCATTCTATGCAGAGCACTGTTCACTGGACACAGAAATATTTTTCCGCTTCTGTGCAGCAATTTATAGGTCTGATGCGTACTACAAATAGAAGGCAGACAAGAGATCCTGCTACAGAGAGGAGCATGAACATGAAACAGAGAAAATGGCTTGCAGCGGCAATGGCCCTGCTGCTGACCCTGCAGCTGGTATCCTGCGGCAGCTCGTCGGCGGACAGCGCATCGAATGAGAGCGTGAAGGTCTCCACTGCAATGGCAGAGGCGTCGGCAGACGTGGACTATGGATACGATGAAGTTGCCGAAACAGAGGATGCCGACACAACTGAGAGCGGCGAGAGCCTGGCAAGCAGCTATGACCCCAGCCAGGTCAAGCTGATCTATACCGCCTGGGTAGATGTGGAGGCGCTGGACTTTGATGTGGCTGTGAGCGGCCTGGAGGCTCTGGTGGACGAGCTGGGCGGCTATTGTGAATCCTCTTACCTGGGTAACTACAGCAGCGGCCGATACGCCTCCTACACCGTCCGGGTGCCGCAGGAGCAGTACCGTGCCTTCCTGGATGCCTGGTCGGAATCGGACAACTGCCATCTGCTCAGCCGGGAGGAAAACGTGGACGATGTGGGGACGGAGTATTTCGACCTGGAGACCCGTCTGAACACTCTGAACACGAAGATGGAGCGGCTTCAGACGCTTTTGGCACAGGCGGAGGAGATGGCGGATATCATCGCCATCGAGAGCGAGATCAGCGATACGGAGTATGAGATCGAGATTTACACCTCTCAGCTGAACCGGTACGACAGCCTGATCAACTACTCCACCGTCTATCTGACTATCGACGAGGTGGTCACGCTGTCGGAGGACGAGGAAGAGAGCCTGGGGGCCAGACTGCTGCAAAACCTGCGCTGGGGCGCTGAGGGCTTTGTGGACGGCCTGGAGGAGCTGGCAGTGTGGCTGGCCAGAAACCTGATCGGGATAGCGATTGCCGCTGTGCTGGCTGTTATCCTTGTGACGGCCATCCTGCGGCGGCGTAGGAATCGAAAAGGGGCGGGGAAAAAGAAGACGCCCGGACAGTCAATTCCAACAGAGCCGGAGCAGACAGAGAGTGAGACGAAAAAGTAAAGTGACGAAGAAACGCAGGAGCCGACGCTCCTGCGTTTCTTTTATGACGTGATTTTCAGGCCCTTTCCAGCAGCTCGCCCAGCCGGTTGGACAGCCGGGAGAATTCCTCCAGGCTCAGCGTCTCGCCCCGGACAGACGCGGCAAAGCCGCAGTCGGTCAAGGCGTCTGACAGCTCCTCTCTGGTCAGCTCTCCCTGAAAGGCGGAGGTCAGGCCGTTGAGCAGCTTTTTCCGCCGCTGGGCAAAGGAGGCCCGGATGGTGCGAAACAGCAGTTCCCGGTCCTGGACCTGGACGGCAGGCTGCGGGAGTACCTCCATGTGGACGACAGCGGATGTCACCTTGGGCGCGGGAAGAAAGCATTCCGGCGGCACCTCCAAGACGATGGAGCAGTCCGCATAGTACTGGCAGAACAGCGTGAACGCCCCATAGTCTCCTGTGCCAGGACGAGCGCAGATGCGCTGGGCCACCTCCCGCTGTACCAGGACGGTGATCGAGCGAAACAGGCCGATTTCCAACAGGCGGGTCAGCACCGGGGTCGTGATGTTATAGGGCAGGTTGGCACAGACCACGGGAGTCAGTCCGTCGAACCGATCCCGAACCAGCGCATCCAGATCCAGCTTCATAATGTCGCCGGAGACGACCTCTGTGTTGGGATAGGGAGCCAGCGTCTCCTTCAAGATGGGAAGCAGGGACTTGTCCAGCTCCACCGATACCACCTTGCCCGCCTGCCGGGCCAGGTGGACGGTGAGAGAGCCAATGCCGGGGCCGATCTCCAGCACGCAGCAGGAGCCGTCGGCCTGGGAAGAAGCGGCGATTTTCCGGGGAATTTCCGGTGCGATCAGGAAGTTCTGACCCATGGATTTGGAGAAATGAAAGCCGTAGCGGGCTAACAGTGCCCGGAGCTGGCGTTCGTCGCAGAGTTCCATTATCATACCAGCCTTTCAATCAAAACATTACTGCCGGTACATCATACCAGACGACAGGAGAAAAGGGAAGAGGCAGAAATTCAAAAGCCCGGACAGACCGCAGGGCCTGTCCGGGCTTGTCTGAAAAAGGGAGGAAGCGCTCAGTCCTCTACTGTGCCGGTGATGATGTAGGCGACCACATTCCTGCGTCCAAAGTTGATGCAGGTAGAGCGGGAAGTCATATACAGATCCACGTCGTTGTTGTCGATCGCGCCGCCGCAGTCGCCAGCTACGGCGATACCGTAGACAAAGCTGCCGTCGGCAGACATGATAAACATTTTAGTGCCATAGGGGATGTAGTCAGGGTCAACTGCGACCACGCCCACCCGGGCTCGGCAGCCGGTAGAGCAGATAGCGCCCGATTTGGCGGTGTAGGCGGTGGCATTCAGCGTCAGAGAGCCGGAGAAGGTATAAGTATCGCCCTTGGAGGTGGTAAAGGTTCCCGCCTCATCGTCGATGTTGGTGATATACTCGCTGGAGGTGCTGTAGCCGGTGGGCTTTTCGAAGTTGACCTTTGTGCCGTAGGAGACCACTTCATCCACCGGGTCGGTGACGCTGGTGGCCACCTGCTCGTAGACAGGCTCCTGACCGTCCAGCTCGATCACCCGATAGGTGACGTTGGTGCTGCCCTCCACGCCCTCGGTAGTGACGGCCTCAGTGCCCCGGTCCATGTCAGGGTCTGCCACCCGAACGGAGGAGTAGGCGATGGGGGTGCGCTCAGTGACATAGCTGACATTGGCCCGCGTGACCTCAATAAAATCGGTATCGCTGTCCAGGAGGGTGTCCGGATCGACGGAGACCTGGTCGTATTCGCCCAGCTGGATATTCAGGTGCTCCAGGACATCCGCTACAGTGTCGTGGGCTTCGGCCAGGGTAGACGTGGTGACGCCGTCGCAGACGACAGTGATATACTGTCTCCGAGTGATGGACAGGCTGACTACCTCATCATCGGAGGAGGCCTCCAGCACATCCAGGTCGGAATAAGCGATGCCGGCCTCATCCAGCACGTCGGACAGCTCCGCTGCATCGGAGGAGATAACGTACTGAGTGTCTCCATCGTTGATCTCGTATGTAATGGTGGCGGTGGCCGGGATGTTACACAGCAGCAGTACGGCGAGAACGGTGAGCGCAAACACGCCAACGTGAGCGGCCGCCTTAGAATGTGGTGAACATAATGCAAATTTGTGCTTTATCATGATTGCCTCCTTGGGGAGAAATCAGGGGAAAGGTAAAACGTTGTCGAAGCATGCTGTAATTTTTGTTACCACGCTTGACTACGAATAGTATACGCCCAAAAGGAAGCTTTGTCAACAGAAAGTTTGAAAAAGAATGAATTGAAGATGGAAAAAGAACTTTAACGGGGCGAAAATAGGAGAAGCATGCTGAAGAAGGAAGAAAAAGAATACAAATGGAGTAACAAAAAGCTACAAGAGATGTATATGAACGGAGGGAAGATCAGCGAAAGACCAGGAACGACGTACTTAGAAAAGCAACCAGGCAGATGCAAGAAGATGAAATGAATCCTGCAAATCGGAGACGTCCATTTTTCCGTACCCCATCACATAGGTTGGAGGGCCGGAATGGGAGGGTTCACATAAATAATAGGCGTCCAGCGGGTAGAGACGGACTCCCTTTTCGGAGGCGAGACGGGTAAGCTCCGTCTGAGATCGGTCTGTCTGAACCTGCATCAGCTGGTGCAGACCGGATTCCCCGCCGGAGAAGGTACAGAGGTTCTCCAGGCCCTCCTGCCGGACGGCTTCGGCCATGGCAGCCCGTCTCTGCTGATAGCGGTTTCTGGTTCGTGCGATGTGTCGATCCATGTGTCCGCGTTCCATGAACAGCGCCAGGGTGTACTGTTCAAAGGAGGGGACAGTCGATGAGTAGAAGAGCAGCTCCCGGCGATACCGCTCCAGCAGCCGGGGAGGCAGCACCATATAGCTGATGCGCAGAGAGGGGGCCAGGCTTTTGGCGAAGGTATTCAGATAGATGACCCGTCCAGAGCGGTCCAGCCCCTGGAGAGCGGGGATAGGACGACCGGAGAAGCGGAACTCGCTGTCGTAGTCGTCCTCGATGATATACCGCTCCTCTTCCCGATCGGCCCAGCGGAGCAGCTCGGCGCGTCGGGAGACGGGCATGACGATGCCCAGAGGAAAGTGATGGGAGGGAGTCACATGGACGACTCTCGCCCCGCTGGCCTCCAGACGATCGACCATCAGGCCCCGACTGTCCAGGGGGATCGGGTGTACCTCTGCTCCATTGGCGTGAAAGATACGGGCGATCTTGCCGTATCCCGGATCTTCCAGAGCATAGCCCCCCTGCGCGCCCAGAAGCTGCACCAGCAGAGCGGTGAGAAACTCCGACCCTGCGCCCACCACGACCTGTTCCGGAGAAACCTGAATCCCGCGAAACTGGTACAGGTGGCGGACAATGGCCTGGCGCAGCTCAGGGATGCCCTGGGGATGGGCGGCGGAGAGGAGCGCCTGATCCCGGCTGGACAGCACCTCCCGGCTCAGCTTGGCCCAGGTGGAAAAGGGAAAGCTGGAGGCATCCCCGCCGGAGGTGGCAAAGTCATACCTGTAGACCGGGGCGGGCTGAGCAGGATTGGGCAATGCCGGGGCGGGGACGGGAGCCGTCCCCGGCTGGGGGACCACCGGCAGAACATAGTAGCCGCTGCGATCCCGGCTCTGGAGGTATCCCTCGGCGACCAATTGACTATAGGCGCTCTCCACCGTCACCACGCTGACGCTCAGTGCCTTGGACAGCTGCCGCTTGGAGGGCAGCTTTTCTCCGGAGCTAAGGTGTCCGGACAAAATTTCCGCCCGAATATATTGA
This sequence comes from Clostridiales bacterium, assembly GCA_020861055.1. GTDB lineage: Bacteria > Bacillota > Clostridia > Oscillospirales > Oscillospiraceae > Onthomonas. The sequence goes on from JAJBTD010000014.1 coordinate 8,327, forward strand.
TAGAGCTGCTGATAGAGCGGCTCACTGCCACTTGGAACAAAAGAAAGAGAGAGCATAGCACACCTGACCTTGTCAAGATGAGAAAAACAGGGCAAACGAATCGGGCCAGAACTGCGACGATTGCAGACAGTATAGCCATGTAGGGGAGAATTGTCAAGTTTTGGAAGGCGGGCATATCAGGGAAGCCTCCTTCATACAATGCCCCATGACAGAGGAGGAGTGGATATGGAACGTCTGGATGCGGTGCGGGAGGCAGTCTCTGTCCTGCCGTTGAGTCTGCGACGGGTGCTGCTGGCCCGGAAGCCAGAAGAGCAGAACGGCTGGGAGGAGATCCGCCTCCGGGCAGGCCGGGGCCTCTCCTGTACGGACGGGACAGGCCGGGAGCGCCCTGCTTTGGAACGGGACAGGCCGATACCGGTCACCGAAGAGCATTTGCGGCAGACGGTGGAGCTGGCCACCCACGCCTCCCTCCAGGGGCTGGAGGGAAAGCTGGCGGCAGGTTTTCTCCCTCTGGCGGGCGGACACCGGCTGGGCCTGTGTGGAACAGCGTCTCTCCGGGACGGGCGTATCTGCGCCTTTCGCAGTCTGTCTTCAGTGAACATCCGCGTTGCCTTCCCAGTGCCTGGTGTCGGGGCGGCTATCCTGTCCCGGTTGATGGACGAGAGAAGGTTTTGCAGTACCCTCATTCTGGCCCCGCCGGGAGAGGGTAAGACCACGCTCCTGCGGGACCTGGTGCGGCTGCTGGGCCTTGACGGGATCCGGGTGGGGCTGGCGGATGAGCGGGGCGAGGTGGCCGCCCGCCGGGACGGGGTTCCCCAGCTGGATGTAGGGCCGCTGTCGGATGTGGCGGACGGCTGCCCCAAGGGGGACGGGCTGCTGCTCCTGCTCCGGTCCATGTCCCCCCAGGTATTGGCGGTGGACGAGATCACCCATCCCGCCGATGCCGAGGCTCTGTGCCAGGGGGCCAACTGCGGCGCGGCAGTGCTGGCCACCGCCCACGGGAGCGGGCGGGAGGAGCTGGAGAGGCGGTCTGCATTGAACCCTTTGCTGGAGCAGAGGGTGTTTCAATATCTGGTGACCATCCGGCGGCGGGATGGGATTCGTCAGTACCGGGTGGAGCCGATGCCATGCTTCGGCTGATCGGGGGACTGCTCATCACCGGGGCCTGCCTCTGGACAGGCTGGAGCCGCCGCAGATGGTATCGGCAGCGGCGACGGACGCTGTCCCAGCTCTGTCACGGCCTGGCCCGGATGGAGGCGGAGCTCTCCGGACATGAGACGGATACCCGCCAGCTGCTGGAGCTGCTGGCGGCGGGAACCGGGCAGATGGCGGCCCTGTGCCGCCGATGCAGAGAGCGGTTGGAGCACCTGGACGAGCGGCCCTTCTCCGCCCTCTGGCGGGAGGCGGCAGCAGCGACCCGCTTGCCTCTCCGGGAGGAGGAGCTGGCCCTCCTGGGCCGGGCGGGGGACATCCTGGGCCGCTACGGGGGACAGGTACAGGCAATGCTCCTGTCCCATCTGCGTCAGGAGATGGAGGGCTGTCTGGAAGAGGCGCGGGAGGAGGAACGGCGACAGGGGAAAGCGGTCCTCCTCCTGGGATTGACGGCGGGGGCAACATTGGCGCTGCTGCTGGCATAAAGGGCACAAAAGGAGAACTTAAGGTGGACGTGGATCTGATCTTTCGCATTGCGGCGGTGGGGATACTGGTCTCTGTACTCAACCAGGTGCTGTCACGCTCCGGCAGGGAGGAGCAGGCCACCATGGTCACGCTGGCGGGTCTGGTGGTGGTGCTGATGATGGTGGTCCAGCAGATCAGCGAGCTGTTTCAGCTGGTCAAGGAGCTGTTCGGTCTGTGAGCGGCGGGGAAATGCTCCAGCTGGGGGCTATCGCCGTGGCGGGCACCTTCTGTGCCCTGGTCCTGCGGCGACAGACGCCGGAGCTGGCTCT
>JAJBTD010000074.1 GCA_020861055.1 Clostridiales bacterium
GTATGTGGGCGACCATATTGTGCCGGACGAGGGGCGGGAGTTGCTGCTCGTTTCGGAGGGGTATGTAGAAGATTTTGGGGAAACCTGTCTGTTCGGGCAGCAGGTGGAGGACCCAAGGGCTTTTTCCATCCTGACTCCGGAGGACCTGTCTACCGGGTGGACGAAGGTGGAGAGCGACGAAATTTCCGACGCTGAGGCAGTCAGTATTATTTTGGGAGGCGAGGCATCATGACACGAGCAGAGGCATTGAAGTACCGGGCGGCCATCGAGACGGCGGTACAGTCACTGGACGACGAGACGGCGGCAGAGGTCCCCACCCTGTTCCCGGCGTGGAGCGCTGAGACGGCTTACGAGGCGGGGACAAGGGTGCAGTACGGCGGGACGGTGTACACCGTCTTGCAGACCCACACCAGTCAGAGCGACTGGACGCCGGATGCGGCGGTGAGCCTGTTTGCCCAGGTGCTGCCCGGACAGGGCGGCTCTGAACTCGGCGAGTGGGTCCAACCGGACAGCACGAACCCCTACATGGTCGGGGACCGGGTGCTGTATAACGGCGTAGTCTATGAATCCATCATCGACAACAACGTATGGTCCCCGGAGGCTTACCCCGCCGGATGGAAAGAAGTGGAGGTGTAAATCATGGGAATCAATGGAGCGACCAACGAATTTCTGGACAACCTGACAAAGCTCATCAACGAGTGCAAGCTGCCGCCCACCAATGTCCGGCTCTGTCTGGACATTGTACGGCTCCAGGTGGTGAGCCTGGAACAGCAGGCCATTGAGCAGGAGAAGGCCCAGGAGGCGGCGAAGGCCAAACGGGAGGGCGAGGCGAATGAGTGAGACGATTCTTGCCAGTATTATCTCCGCCTTTTCCGCTCTCATCGTCTGCATGATAAACAATGCGGTTCAGTCCAACGCACAGCGAAAACAGGCGGACAAGACCACGGCCCTCATCACCTACCGGCTGGAAGAGCTGGAGAAAAAGGTCGGCAAGCACAACGAGGTCATCGAGCGGACGTACAAGCTGGAGCAGCATGAAGCGGTGGTGGATGAGCAAATTAAAGTTGCCAATCATCGGATAGAGGATTTGGAACAGGCAAATAAGTGAAAATGGTGGAGCATTTTGTGAAATCATTTCACTTGTTGACTTCACTTTTTTACTTATTTCTTCACTTGTTACCCACAAATTTACATTATCAGAAAGGAACGTGAAAACATGAACACCATTATCGAGAGAATCACCAACAGTGCATGGCTCAAGGCGGCGGGAGTGCGAGCTGGCAAGACGATTGCGCAGACTGCGGTTGCTGCTATCGGCACGTCTGCCGTGATGGGCGACGTGGACTGGCTGGCGGTGGGGAGCGCCGCTCTGCTGGCGGGTATCCTGTCCCTGCTGACCAGTGTGGCCGGTCTGCCGGAGGTGGAGGCGTGAAGCGGCTTTTGCAGATGTTTATGGCCCTCCTGCTGATTCTGGCGGGAGCGGCCATCGACGACCCGTACATGGACGTAGGCTATCGACAGACAAAATAGGGAGGCATGACATGAACTATTATCCCGATATCAGCCACTATCACCCGGTAGAGGATTGGAGCAAGGTCAAGGCCAACTGCCCGTTCCTCATCTCAAAAGCCACACAGGGGATGAGCTACGTTGATCCTACCCTCACCGAGTTTATCCAGGGCTGTGAGGCAAACAAGATTCCCTACTGGCTCTATGCCTATCTGAGCAAGGGCAGCGAGCTGGCACAGGCAAAGTACCTTATCTCCACCTGCAAGGGCCTTGTGGGTGACTACTTCCGGGGCTATGTGCTGGACGTGGAGGCCGGAAACACGGCAGCAAACGTCAAGGCGGCTCTGGACTACCTGGAAGGGCTGGGCGGCAAGTGTATCATCTACACGATGTACGCACAGTACAGCACTTACAAGAGCGTTATCACTGGGCGGGGAGAGAATACCGCCTGGTGGGAGGCCCGGTACGGGAAGAACGACGGCAGTTATAACAGCAGCTACCCCGCCCACGACGGTGCAGACCTCCATCAGTACACCAGTAAGGGCAGCTGCCCCGGCATCTCCGGTAGCGTGTGCGACCTGAACCGGCTCACCGGGACGAAAGCGGAGAACTGGTTCACGGGGGCGGGCTTGACCATTACGACCACCACCACAAGCACGACAGGAGGGTTTGACGTGAGCACACTATCCACCATTAAGAAGGGCTCCAGCGGGGCCCAGGTCAAGAGCCTCCAGAGCCTGCTCAACGGCAAGGCCGGGGCGAGCCTGTCCGTAGACGGCGACTGCGGCAGTAAGACCGTGGCAGCGGTCAAGAGCTACCAGTCGGCCCAGGGGTTGACAGTGGACGGAATCGCCGGGGTCAATACGTGGACGGCGCTGCTGACCAAGTAGGGCGCAAAAAGAGGCTCATCCCGTGACGGGGTGGGCCTCCTTACTATTGTTTCTCTATCTGCGCTTTTACGACGTCCGGCTGTTCTTCCCAGGTATCTGGCTGCGCTTTGATGGCATCGATCTTTGCCTGTATCTCCTCCCGGCTGGACTTTATCTCCGCGATGGTCTCATCCAGTCTGGCCACATAGACGCCCATCGCGCTGGGGCGCGAACCGTCTGGCGCGGCAAGGGCAATTTGCAGCAGCTCCGCCGTATGAATCGACTCATCCATGCGGTACACGGTGGCCGTCAGATATTCCAGGTATGGGTCCCGCTGCATAGCCTGTCGCTCCTTCGCTTTTGGATGGATTTATTGTGGGGGATGGGCGTGGGTTTGTCAAGAGTTTATTTGCCGTATTACCCATTATTTACCGGGAAGCGAATTCGTTTTGATTCACGCCTTTTTGCGACAGTTTAACCAAATGTGCGTTTTCTGTCGAGTTTTACGATGATTCAGATAGAAATAATTTGTATGCTACCCGTATACTATAACATTTTGTTGTGCACTTTGACAGGCAAAAAAGTGCCCGGTTTCGTCTGAAACCAGGCATTTTTCATACGGCAGAAGGGACTCGAACCCCCGACCTTTTGATTCGTAGTCAAACGCTCTATCCAACTGAGCTACTACCGCATACCGCGATGATCTCTCATCAATAGCTTGGATATTATAGCACAGCCATTTTGAGATTGCAAGTATTTTCTTCCCGTTTTGGCAGAATTTTTTTGATGACCTCCGATGGGTGGGCGCATGTGGGATAGCGGACGGTCAGCTCCGGGTTGCCCCCCGCCACGGCGTAGGCTCGTCCTGCGGCGGCCAGCATAGGCTCGTCGTTCAGGTTGTCCCCGAAGGCCAGAGTCTCCTCCGGAGAGACGCCCAGCAGACGACAGGCGGCCAGCAGGCCCTTCCCCTTGTCCGTCACATTGAAATCCACCCAGGACACCCCGGACCGGGCCACCAACAGCCTGCTGCCCCAGGCCCCTTTCGCCCAGGCGGCAAAGCCCTCGATGTCCTGCTTGATATAGCAGGCCACCTTGACCACATCCCCCTCTACGTCCGCCAGATCGTGGATGACAGCGTACTGATACCGCCGGGAGAGGAGCTGCTCCTCCACAACGCCGTTGGCCCCGTGGTAGACCCAGCACTGCTCCGCCGTCTCCAGCACCACGTCGCACTGGGGCCAGCGGGAAGCCTCCTCCGCGGCGGCCAGGGCGTCCCTCCGTGGCATGGGGTCGGTGTAGAGCAGCCGGTCCCCCCGGAAGATGCAGCTCCCGTTCTGGGCGATAATGAGGGGCTCCCGCTCCAGGGTGGACAGGGCCCGGCGGATGCTGGGGGCCTGCCGTCCGCTGGAGATGGCCAGATGCAGCCCGCTGCGCTGGACCTCGTCCAGCAGGGCCTTCACCTGGGGCGGCAGATATCCCGTCCCCTCCAGGATGAGGGTGCCGTCCAGGTCGGAGACGATGAGCTTTATCATAAAGTATCACCTGTTTTGTTCGTGTTTTGTGAGGGGATGCGCAGCCCCTCTTGGCTCCCTCTCCGAGGGAGCTGGCTGCCCGAAGGGCAGACTGAGGGAGTGCGGTAGGGTCTATCGGCCAGCAGAAAACTTTCGGCGAATTCGTACAACTTTCTGCGTATTCGCCGTAATATAGTGCTTGTCGGGGGTGCGTGCCGCTCTCCCTCAGTCAGCTTCGCTGACAGCTCCCTCAAAGAGGGAGCCGAGAGGTCTATGCAAATCCCTTGGCTCCCTCTCAGAGGCAGGGAGCCAAGGGGCGACACTCCTCACACCTCAAAGGGCGGCATATCCACGTCCTCCGCCTCTACGGAGTCCATGGCGTCCCGGTCGGCGGCGTCGCTGATAGCGCTGGCCTCTCCGAAGGTGGTGATGGTGCCGCCACGCATCTTCATCTCGGCCCACTGGTCCTTGCTCACCAGCACCTTCCTGGGCTTGCTGCCCTCGAAGGGGCCGACGATGCCCTTTTCCTCCATCTGGTCCACCAGACGGGCGGCCCTGGAATAGCCCAGCTTGAGCCGCCGCTGGAGCATGGAGACGGAGGCCATACCGGTCTCCACCACCACGTCGATGGCCTCGCTGAGCATGGGGTCCCCGTCCTCAGGGGAGGGGCCTTTTGCAGGGGCAGGCTCCGGAATCGTGCTGTCCGGGAGGGTGCTTCCCCCCTTCTTGCTGCCCTTGCCGATGCTTTCAGCGTTGTGCTCGATCTCCTCGGTGACCTTCTCGTCATAGTCGCTGCCGCAGCGCTCCTTGATGAATTCCACGATCTGGGAAATCTCCTCCTCGGAGATAAAGCAGCCCTGGACCCGCTGGGGCTTGCCGGAGCCCACCGGGCTAAACAGCATATCGCCGTTGCCCACCAGCTTTTCCGCGCCGGTGGTGTCCAGAATGATGCGGGACTCCAGACCGGAGGCCACAGACAGGGCAATACGAGAGGGGATGTTGGCCTTCATCAGACCGGTAATGACGTCGGTGGAGGGCCGCTGGGTGGCGATGATCAGGTGCATTCCGGCGGCACGGCCCATCTGGGCGATGCGGCAGATGGACTCCTCCACCTCCTTGGCGGAGACCAGCATCAAATCTGCCAGCTCGTCGATGAAGATGACGATCTGGGGCAGAGGATGCTCCTCCTCCCCGGCGTCCGGGTCGTTGGACACCTGGAGGTTATAGCTCTCCAGGTCCCGGACATGGCGCTCTGAGAACAGGCGGTAGCGCTTGAGCATTTCGGTGACCGCCCACTGGAGGGAACCGGCGGCCTTCTTCGGGTCGGTGACCACGGGGATGAGCAGATGGGGGATGCCGTTGTAGACGCTCAGCTCCACCATCTTGGGGTCGATCATAATGAGCCTCACCTGGTCCGGGCTGGACTTGTACAGCAGGGAGCAGATGATGGAGTTGGTGCAGACCGATTTGCCGGAGCCGGTGGTGCCTGCGATGAGCATATGGGGCAGCTTGGAGATGTTGCCCACCACGTTCCGTCCGGAGATATCCTTGCCCACAGCAAATGCCACATTGGACTTGTGATTCTGAAACTCCGGGGAGTCGATGACCTGCCGGATAGGAACGGGAGTCACCAGGCGGTTGGGTACCTCCACCCCTACTACCAGGCTCTTGCCGGGGATGGGGGCGATGCGCACGGACTGGACGCCCAGGGTCAGGGCGATGTCGTCGGCCAGGTTGGTGACCTTGCTCAACTTGACCCCCCGCTCCAGCTCCAGCTCGTACCGGGTGACGGTGGGGCCTCGGACGGCTCCCACCACATGGGCGTCCACCCCGAAGTCCTGGATGGTGCCGCTGAGCTTTTCCTGCACGTCCCGCAGCTCGTTCTGGGCAGCGGTGGCCTGGGGAGCGGCCTTACCCATCCCCAGCAGCTCTACCGGAGGATGTACATATTCCTGGGCGGGGTGCTGCTCCATGCTCTCGTCCAGCTCCTGTGCCACCTGGGCGGCGGCCTGGGCTTGCTCCTTCGCCCCGTTCTTCTTCTGGTCTAACAGGATGTCGGCGGGCTTCTCCACCGGGACCTCCGGCGAGACGACGTTGGGACTGCCCTTCACCCGATAGTCTCCGGCTGGCTCCTCCACCTCCGGCTCCTTGCCGGAGAAGAACTTGTCAATAAAGCTCTCCTTCTGCTCCTCCAGCAGCGGTTCCTCCTTTTTTTGAAAGATGGGCATACGTCCAGTGCCCTGATCTTCAAAGGACGGCTCTGCCGCCGGGGCCTCCGAAACGGCAGCCTGGGTCTCCCCTTCCGGTATATCTACATTATCAACGGGGATGTCGATCTGAGCGCGTTTGCCACGTTTCGTCCTGGCTGTGTAGACGGCATCCGTTTGCCTGGCCCGGCGAGACTCCGGCTGCGCCTGAGGCTCGTCGTCGTAGCCGTACTCCTCCGCCAGGTCCGCCTGATACGCCTCCTCCTCGACGATACGCCGCTCCCGACGCTCCTTCCGACGGTCGTTCGCCTCCTGTGCGCTGCGCAACAGGTCGGCGGGCGTTGTTCTGGTCAGGATCAGTAAAATGGAGAAAATGGCCACAAGACAAATAGGGATAGCCCCAAACCGGCTGAACGCGGTCACCAGCAGATTAGCCAATGCACCGCCCAGTGCGCCGCCGGAGGTCATCTCCAGCCCCCGGCTCCACAGCTCCGGGAACATGCTCCACTGGAGGGTATATCCGCCGCTCCAGGTGATACACTGCACCAATGCGCCCACGATGACAGGTGTAGCCAGCGCAGAGGTGGTGCGAAGCTTCACCGGCATCCCGTTGTGGAGGATCAGCACCACCGCCGCCCACAGCAGCATCACCGGCGTCACCCAGTAGCCGTAGCCAAACAGCCCCCGCTCCAGCTGAACCAGCAGGTCGATGACCACCGCCTGGATGTTGAAATAGCCAAAGGCGGAGAACACTGCCAGGGCAAAGCAGACGGCCCCTCCGATCAGCCGGGGCCGGTAATCCGGGCGGCGTTTGGCGTTCCGCCTCCCGGCAGTCTTTTTGGTGGAGGCGTTCCTTTTCGTGGAGGTGGACTTGCCCTTCGCCGTGGACGTCCTCTTTTTGCCGGAGGCGGCGGATGTGGATTTTTTCTTTGTGGTCGTTGCCATATGTGTGTGTCCTCTCGTAGAAAGAGTTGTTGAAATGGCTCAGTTTACTTGACCGGGCCGGTCGATTTGATAGAGCAGCAGTTCCCGCTCCTGCCCCCGGCAGGTCATGCCCAGCTTTTTCATCAGTCCCACCGACCGTATGGGGTCAACGGTCTCTGCGACAATGTGCCGCACCTCCAGTTGGTCGAAAGCATATCTGATGAGAGCGCTACACCCCTCGTAGGCCAACCCCTGCCGCCAGCAGGAACGGTGGAAAAACCAGCCCATTTCCCAGACGCCTGGCTGTTTCAATGGACTAAATAAAATATATCCTATCACAATTCCGCTCTTTTTGCAAACTGCAGCTACAGCTCTTCTCTGTTGGATGCAAAAGAAGTTCAAAAACGCCTCCGTCTGCTCCAGGGAATAGGGCGGCTCGGCGTAGCGCATGACCTCCGGATCGCTGAGGATGGCGTGCAGATCTGAGAGGTCTGTCGTCCGGAAGGGGCGAAGGCAGAGCCGAGCCGTCTCCAACGGTTCAGTGAGCGTCTTCATGGCTTGTCCGGCTGCTGCCCGTCGTGGGCCAGCCACTGGCACTCTGTCAGCCGGAAATCGGAGAACACCGCCCGGAAGGAGGAGTCCTCCGGGGAGCAGGCGTAGACCCCGAAGCGGACCGTCCCGCCTCCCCGGTGCAGATGGCAGATGCGCATTTGCCGGAAGGTCACGCCGTCCTCCGAGCACTCGATACAGTAGTCGTCCTCTCTCCGGCTGAGGCGATACCACATGACCTTCACCGTGGCGGGGATATCCGTGGTCGCCCAGTCGGAATAGCCCAGGTTGGTGACCACGCTGCCCAGGCGCTGGAAGCGCTCATTTTCGTACTCCACCGAGCCTTTCAGCCAGTTTTCGCTGTCCAGGTACATCGCCACCCCGCACTGGTCGAACCGATGATGGCTGCCGGTGAAGTCCGTTTTGACGGTGAAGCTGAAATAGCGCTCCGCCGTCTCCGCTTGCAGGACAGGGGCATTGTCGTTTTGAAAGTGGTAATAGGTTCTCTGCCACAGGTCGGTGTGAGGCTCGGTGACGATCTCCACCCGGTCCTCCCCGACGGTATACTCCTTTGGCGCTCTGGTCCAACGGAAGTCATTCAGGTTCATGTTGTGTACCCCCAATTGCGTTCAGACACGACATCGGCACCCCGTCTGAGGTGCCGACGCGATATGCCTTTACTTGTTCAGAAACAGGAAAATGACGGACAGGATGATGGTCAGTGCTCCCACGCCCCAGCAGTAGTAGGCGAAGTTGCCGAAGCGGCCCTGGTCGGTGAGCTTTTTCACCACGCCGATGGCGAAGTAGCCGCTCATGGCGGCCACGCAGGCCCCCACGATGTACACCTGCAGCAGGGACCAGTCGATGCCCGCCTGGACGGCGTCCACCAGGGACAGGAGATTTGCCCCGATGACCGCCGGGATGCTCAGCAGGAAGGAGTAGTGCACGGCGAATTTCCGGTCAAATCCCAGCAGCAGCCCCGCGGAGATGGTGGCTCCGGAGCGGGAGAGGCCTGGGATGGTGGCTACCGCCTGGGCGCAGCCCACCAGCAGCACGTCTGTCAGTGTGGCAGAGCGCACCGTCTTTCTCCCCTTGGCCAGTCGGTCGGAAATGAAGAGCAGCAGTCCGGTGACGATCAAAGCCCCACCCACGAACCAAGTGTTGTCGTAGAGGGCCTCGATGCGGCTCTTGATGGGCAGGACGAGCAGCAGAGGCAGCGTCCCCACCACGATGAGCAGGAGCATCCGCCGCAAAGACAGGGACTGAGCGTTGGGCCGGGACCGGCGCTGACCCGCCAGCTCCAGGCACATATCGCCAAACTCCACCGCCATCCCCCGGATGTCGTCCCAATAGTAGACAAAGACAGCGATCAGGGTGCCCAGGTGGAGCAGCACGTCGAAGAACAGGCTGCTCTGCTCCGCCGTCTGGAGGCCAAAGAAGTTTTGGAACAGGGACAGATGTCCAGAGCTGGAGATGGGCAGGAACTCGGCAAAGCCCTGGATCAGACCCAGGAGGATGGATGTGAGAAAGTTCATAAATGTGCCTCCTTTCAGGGGAGCAGGCGGGCATAAACCTGGTCAGTTATGCCTCAAAAACGGCCTTCATGGCCTTGTAGGTCATATAGCAGTCCAGCTTGGAGGTGACCTCAAAGGGAGAGTGCATGGCCAGCACCGGGGTACCGGCGTCAATGGTGTCGATGTTGCGGTTGGCCATGAACATGGCAACGGTGCCGCCGCCGCCCTCGTCCACCTTGCCCAGCTCGGCCATCTGCCAGATGACGCCGGCATTGTCCAGGGTGCGGCGAACCTGGCCCACCAGCTCGGCGGAGGCGTCGGAGGAGCCGCTCTTGCCACGGGAGCCGGTGTACTTGCACAGGCCGACGCCCTGGTTCAGGAAGGAGGCGTTGCTCTTGTCGAACACCTCGGCGAAGTTGGGGTCGTAGGCCACAGTGACGTCGGTGGACAGGCAGAAGGACTTCTCGTAGCAGTCCCGCAGCTCCACCCCCTGGGCGGCGCAGAGACGGGCCACGAAGGTATCAAACGCCTGGGACTCCATGCCGCTGACGCCGATGGAGCCGATCTCCTCCTTGTCCGCCAGCATGGCGATGCAGGTGCGGCGGGGGGTGCCCAGCTCCAGCAGAGCGGCGAGAGCGGCGTAGCCGCACACCCGGTCGTCCTGGCCGTAGGCACCGATCATAGAGCGGTCCAGGCCCACGTCTACCGCGTCAAAGGCGGGGACGGCGCACAGCTCGGCGGAGATGAAGTCCGCCTCGGTGATACCGTACTTCTCGTTGAGCAGCTTGAGCACCGCCAGCTTCACCCGGTCGCTGCCGTCGTCGTCCGGCAGGGGTCTGGAGCCGATGAGCAGGTTGAGCTGCTCCCCCTCGATGCCCTGGAACAGTGGCTTGTGGGACTGCTTATCCGCCAGATGGGGCAGCAGGTCGGGGATGGTCAGCACCGGGTCTCCGGGGTCCCTGCCGATGGAGACTTTGACCTGGGTGCCGTCCGCCCGTTCCACCACGCCGGTGAGCAGCAGGGGGATGGACACCCACTGATACTTCCGGATGCCGCCGTAGTAGTGGGTCTTGAGGGTGCAGAGGCCGGAGTCCTCCGTCACCGGGCGGGGCTGCAAATCCAGGCGGGGGGAGTCGATGTGGGCCGCGCCGATGACGACGCCCTGTTCCAGCTTCTCCTGG
>JAJBTD010000229.1 GCA_020861055.1 Clostridiales bacterium
CCGCCCTGGTCTCTGGCGGCGGCGGCAAAGTCAAACATAGTCCAGCCGTGGGTGGCCCACATCCAGGGGCGCGTGTTGATGAACTCCAGCAGGTACTCGTGGTAGATCGCCTGATACTCCTCGGTGTGGTCGCCCCGCTTGGGGTTGGAGGAGTGGAGGTTGGGCATGCCCTCTGCGCCGTACTCGGAATAGCCCAGGGCACGGTTGGGATAAACCGCGTGGAAAAAGTCCACCCACAGGTCGTTGAGGAACAGGCCCGGCACATACCAGCCCAGATACAGGTTCCAGCTCACCACGTCGGTGATGTGGGCCACCTTGTTGAAGGGGCCGCACATGGCGTAGCAGGCCAGGGTGGTGAAGCGGGTGGGGTCCATCTTGTGGCACAGATCGTTGAGGACGTAGTGGTTATCCAGCATATCCGCCTTGTCCTTGGTGCTGATGGTGATCTCATTGGAGACGCCCCAGCAGACGATGCAGGCGTGGTTGTAGTTCTGGATAATCAGCTCCTTCATCTGGCTGATGGTGTTCTCCCGGCCGTTGGGCATATGCTCGCTGATGTAGGGGATCTCCGCCCAAACCACCATGCCCCGCTCGTCGCACAGGTCATAGAAGTACTGGTCGTGCTGATAGTGGGCCAGACGGATGGTGTTGCAGCCCATCTCGCAGATGAGGTCCATATCCTCCTTGTGCATTTCCTTGGTGATGGCGTTGCCCAGGCCCTTCCGGTCCTGGTGACGGCTGACGCCGCGGAGGGGATAGGAGCGGCCGTTGAGGAAGAAGCCCTTCTTGGGATCCACATAGAAGCTGCGCACGCCAAAGCGGGCGGCCACCTCGTCCACTGCCTTGCCGCCCTTGTACAGGGTGACGGTGGCGTTGTACAGATAGGGGTCCTTCACGCCGTCCCACAGGTGGGCGTTAGGGATGATGAGGGTGATGTCCTTGCCCTCGCCCTGGGCCACCTCGGCCCCGGAGGCGTCGGTCAGGCTGACCTTCACCTGGTCGAAGTCGCCCACAGGATAGCTGATCACCTGAACCTTGCCGTTCTTGTCCTCCACGGTGGGAGTGATCTGCAGGCCGGGGCCGCCGAAGTAATCCAGGTCAAAGTGGGCCTTGTTCACCACCAGCAGGTCCACGTCCCGGTAGATGCCGCCGTAGAAGGTGAAGTCCGCCTTCTGGGGATAGACCTTGTCATTGACCCGGTTGTCCACCGCCAGTTCCAGCAAATTCTCCTCCTGGAGCAGACCGGTGATGTCCTTCCGGAAGGTGGAGTAGCCGCCGTCGTGGGAGCAGATCTCCTTGCCGTTCAGCGTCACTACACAGCTGGAGTTGACCCCCTTGAACTGGAGATAGACCAGCTCCTCGTCGGCGTCGAAGGTCGGCTTTGCGAAGGTGTGTTTGTAGGTAAAGACGCTGCGGATGTAGTCATTCCCGCCGTCCTGGCCGTCGATGTTGTTCCAGGTGTGGGGCAGATCTACCGCCACCGTATCACCTTTCGGCCCGGTAAACTGCCAATTCTGATTGATGTTGATGATTTTTCTCATTTCTGCCCCTCCAAACCGTGTCATGAACGTTTCGCACAAATTTTCCCGTCCGGTTATACCCCTTATCATACACATTTTACAGACCTTTGTGTTACGAATTTGACTAAGTGGTTGCTTTTTTGGCGTAAGTGGTCACCGTTCTTCCCCACCTCGCGGCACGCACCGGACATCTGTTTTTACATTTTACACCCGTTTTCCAAAAGTTGCAACCGCTTTTCAAAAGTTTTATCGTTTTTCTTTCGAAAAAATCTGTCGAAAAGCGAAAAAATGCCGGAACAGACCGCTCTGTTCCGGCTGGGAGTCATTCTGTGGTTTCCGGCAGGGGGATGGAAATGCGCAGGGAGAAGCAGCCTCCCTCGGTGGATACCGTCATCTCCCCGCCATATTTTCGGGCGGTATGGCGGATGCTTTTCAGGCCATAGCCGTGGTAGCCGTTTTGGGGCTTGACGGAGACAGGCAGCCCATCCCGGAAGGTCAGCTCCTCCCGGAGCGGGTTGGTGACGCTGATGACCAGGAACCGCTGTCGGACGTGAACCAGTACGTCGATAACCCGCAGCTCCTTGCTCTCGCATTTGCGCACCGCCTCGATGGCGTTGTCCAGGGCGTTGCCCATGACGGTATACAGGTCCACCGGGTCCATAAAGCCCAGGCTGGAGCCGTCGGCCACGCAGTTGATGCTGATCTCGTTGGCCTCGCACAGCAGGCTCTTTTCCGTGAGGACGGTGTCCAGCGTCTCGTTGTTCGTCCGGACGGCGGCATCGTAGATGCGCACCGAGTCCTCGATCTCCCGAATGTATTGCTCCCGCTGCTCGCTCCCCTCCATGGTACGCATGGCGGCCACCTGATGCTTCAGATCGTGGCACTTACGGTTGATGAGGGCGATGTTCTCCTTGGAGAGCTGGTACTGGGCCGCCTGCTGGTGCCACATCAGGTTCATGGTCTCCAGCTCATGGCGGATGGCGCTCTTTTGGAACAGGGAGGTCTGAAGGTAAAGGATGGTCAGGCAATAGATCTGACACAGCAGAAGCAGGGCGCCGATCTCTCCCTGGGGATTCAGCTCGCCCCCCTGATAGGTCGCCGTCCACAGTCCTCCGAAGAGCAGGTACAGGAGGATGGCGGAGGTCAGCTGCCGGGGGCCGACGTGCTGGCTCTCATAAACCGGCATCCACCGCTCCACCGTCAGCCCCAGAAGCACGCACACCGTCGCCGACAGCAGGACCAGCAGGCTCAGCTGGGCAAGAGAGGTCTCCGCCTGGAGTCCCGGCAGATACTGGCAAAGCATCTGCCAGCTCTCATAGAGCAGGGAGCCGGTGCAGCTGGACCAGATGGCAAAATACAGAGCCACCCCCGTCTTTGCAATCGTGCAGGTCAGCCCCATGAGCCAGCAGATGACTGCCAGGATCATGGGCCACAGGTGCGCCGCCACAGAGGCTGGTACAACAAGGACAAGTCCCCACTCCAGCAGCAGCTGTCCCACCAGCCAGGCCGCCGCCCCCAGGCTGAACCGTCTCCGCCGGTCCAGAGGGTAGATGTAAATGACGCATACCAGCCACCGGAGGACGCACTCCGGCAGGACGCTGACCAGGGCCATCAATGCCGGGGTCATGTATTGCCTCCCACATAGCTGGTCAACGCTGCCAGAAAGGACGCCTTATTCCGGCGGCTGATCTCCAGCTTGCTGCCCGCCACCGTCGCTACGTCCCGGTCCACCTCGGAGACGTGGGCCAGATTGACCAGATACCAGTGGTTGCACCTGGCAAAGTGATAGGGGGCCAGCTCCAGCTCGGTGCTCTGCATGGTGCCCCGGAGGACGTACTCTCCGCTGCGGGTGTGGTAGTGGAGCATATGGTTCTGAATTTCTACATAAAAGATGTCCCTGGTGTTCAGCCGCCGCATACCGCCGGGGAGGTTCAGGGTGATCGCGCCGCCGATGCGGTTTTTCGCCCGCTCCACCGCCCGGTCAAATTTCAGGGCAAAGGTGTCGTACTGCACCGGCTTGACCAGAAAATCCAGCGCCCCCACGGAGTACCCGTCGATGGCAAACTGGGCCATCTGGGTAATGAACATGATGACCACCTGCTCGTCGTACCGGCGGATCAGCTCCGCCACCTTCATCCCGTCCATATCCGGCATTTTGATGTCCAGCAGCATGATGTCAAAGCCGCGGTCCTCGCTCTGGATCAGCTCCACGCCGCTACTGAAGAAAACGACCTCCAGCGGCTGGGCATGCGTCTCGGCATACCGGTTCAGATAACGCTCCGTCTGTTCCCGATAGCTCTGCTCATCCTCCGCCACCGCAACACGCAACATATGGCCGTCCTCCTTTCCTGCACGCCGTCCGTATCAGACGGTATTACAAACCATTATACAGCATTATAGCAGAGCCTGGCGAAAAAGAGAATAGAAATGAGGGAAAAAGTAAATTTGGCTTTCCGGAAAGCATCCAAGGCGCAGCCACCCGCAGATGTCTGCGAATGACTGCGCCGGTGGCCGGGGCTGCCGCTTCAACGGAACAGGAACATCCCTCTGATTTGCAGCCGAAGCACAGTTCTCTTCTCTGTCTGCGCTCCTGCGGCCTATTTCACAGACGGGGGCGATGGGCGCTGAGTCTGACAGCGGCTCCTGCCCCCGTCCGGCCCGGCGTTCCGCGGCCCGGTTTTGTACCGTTCCGCCGCCTCGCCGCCTGCTGGTATCATTCTGCCCCGCCCCCGTCGGATTATGTGCCGACAGACCCTGGCACATTTTTCCGGCGCTCCTCCGTCGGGCGCTGCGGAATGAAGGCCGTTTTTGCCTAGAACGCTGATATGCCCTCTTTCGTCGCGCTTCCGTCTCTCTCCGTTGTGTTTTGCGCAGATGCGTGATATACTTATTTCAACAAAACTTGCGGGGATTCGCAGCAGGATGCCGCCTTATGAGGCGTTTGGCGTCTGTCCTGCTTCGGCTTCCCTGTCCGGGCTGCGATCGGTCCAGAGGCCTGGGAAACGGAGGAATATCATGAGCCGGGAAACTGTGAGTCAGGCGGAGATGGGTGAGAAGCGGACGGCGCCGATCAGGGGCATGACCGTTGACCGGGCGACCTTTCAGCAGGTATCTATTGAACAGCTGAGCCTCGTCAATTTCTTTTACGGAAAAAACGGCGCTGGCAAGACCTCGATCGCCCGCGCTATCGAAGCCGATGAGGGGGTGGAGTGGTCCGCCGGATACGGGGCCTCCGACTTTGTCCTCCATGTGTTCAGCCAGGACTTTATCACGGACCACTTTTCCAGCTGCGGCAGCTTGCAGGGCGTTTTTACAGTCAACAAGACAAATATCGAGATACAGAGAAGATCCGAGGCAAAGGCAGCCGAGCGCCGGGAATTGCAGGAGGAGTACAGCGCTGTCGTTGCCGAGTTGCGGGAGCGGCAGAGCGCGCCTGCAAAGCTGCTGGCCTCGTTTCAGGATGAGTGCTTCCGAAAGACAAAGGACCTGCGCGGGGATTTTTCCGAGGCGCTGACAGGCAAAAAAACGAAAAAGAATTTTGCAGAGGCGCTGCTGGGAGAGGAGGTCCCCAAAAAGCATGACCTTGTAAGGCTCAAGCGGCGCTGCGACACGGCGTTTGACCAGACGGCCAGGGAATACCCGCTGTTTGCAAGAGCCTCTGCAGCGTCCTCCTATGGAAAGCTGCCCGGCAGGGATCTGCTGGGCCAGGTCGTCGTCAGCAGCAGCGACACCCCCTTTGCCTCCTTCTGGAAGGCTCTCAACGCATCCGACTGGGTGCGCAGCGGCCATGAGCACTACGGAAAACAGGCCAACGGCAGGTGCCCATATTGCAGCCGAGAGCTGCCTGCGCAGTTTGAGGCGGAAATCACCGCCTGCTTCGACGAGCAGTACCGGCAGGATATCGACAGCATCGCCCGCTTCCGCAGGGCCTACGAGGGGGAGACGGCCTCCATTATCCGAACGCTCAAGGGCAATCTTTCAGACGTCCTGCCGTCTATCGACCTGACCGAGTATCGGGCAAAGCTGACGCTGCTGGAGCGCAGCATCGAGCTGAACAATCAGCGTCTGGCGGAGAAGCTCCGGGAGCCCTCCAAGATCGTATCGCTGGAGGATACGGATTCCCTTTTCATCGAGATCGGCAATCTGATCGATTCGATCAACCGGGAGATTCGGGCGAACAACGACGTGGTCAGAGGCAGACGCGCCAGCAAGGAGCAGTGCCGGGCGGATATTATGCAGCATTTTGCCTTTCTGCTGTACGACGACATCGAGCGCTACCTGTCGGAAAAGTCCGATCTGGAATATGCGGCGGCAGAGTGCTCCAGGCGGGCGGAGCAGTTAAAAAAGAGGATTCGCTCCACAGAGGCAGAGCTGGCCCGGCTGAATGCCCAGACGGTCAACACCTCCGACGCCATGGATGCGATCAACCGCATGCTGGCGGAGTCCGGCTTTCAGGGCTTCCGCCTCCGGGCCAGAGCGGGGATGGAGCACACCTATGAGGTCGTCCGGGAAAACGGCGCAGTCGCCGAGAATCTCAGCGAGGGAGAGCGCAGCTTTATCGCATTTCTGTATTTTTATCAGATGGTGTGCGGCAGCCAGCGCAAGGGGGAGCGAAGGGACAAGATCGTGGTGATCGACGACCCCGTCTCCGGCATGGACGCCACCTCTCTGTATCTCGTCAGCGGCATTGTCCGAAGGATGATCGACTGCTGCCGGGACAGCGCCGACGGTTCGGAGCAGCGCGCCTCCGGGAGCCTGATCCGGCAGATTTTTATCTTGACCCACAATGTGTCCTTCCACAGAGAAATCACATACCGGCAAATGCAGCATTACAGCACCACTTCTTTCTATCTGATCCGGAAACGCGGCAACCGCTCTGCCGTCAAGCTGTGTGTCCGGCAGAGGGCGGGTGCGCCGGGCGAGTGGGAAAACTATAATCCCGTGCAAAGCTCCTATGAGGCGCTCTGGGAGGAGCTGCGGGACGTGCAGACGGTAAATGCGGCAAAAAACGTGATGCGGCGGATTTTGTCGTACTACTTTCTGCAAATCTGCGGATATGACAGCGAGGCTCTGCGGAAGCGGCTGCTGGAGACGGAGGAAAACCGGCAAAGGTTCCTCGTCCCGTCAGGGGACGACCGCACCGACACGGCCAACTATGAGATGGCGCTGTCCCTGCTGTCCGGCATCGACGGCGCCGGCAGCATGAAGGACGAACCGGATTATGTGGAGGATACCGACGACATCGACGCATATCGACGCATCTTCCGGCTGATTTTTGAGGCCCTTGGGCAAACACAGCACTACGACATGATGATGGGAACGCGCCCGACGGTCTGAGTCCGGGATGCTGCCGCCCCGGTAGACTGCAAGGAGGTACAAAATGCTTGACAAGCTGCGGCTGAGAGAGGCATTGGCAAATTATAAGCGGGATTTTGTCTCTTTCCAGTGGAAAAATGAGAAATACAAGTGGGAGGCGGTCAAGACCTTCCAGGACAACTGGGATATCAACGCCCCGGATTTTGCGGATATGCTCTCCCGCTCGCTCTCCAGGACTTCCAATCTGCTGGCGTCCATGAACAATTTCCCCGCAGGCATGATCACAGGCTTTGCAAAGGCGGCCCCCGAAGAGGTCCGTGGGATGTTCATCGCCCTGTTCGATGAAAAAATAGACGTGGTGGAGCGGATCATGGCGTTTAAGGAGGGTGCCTCCCGCCTGCTGGAGAATTACGGGAACGGCGCCGGCCAGCATTATCAGCACGAAAACGCCGTCAGCATCTATCTGTGGCTCCGCTATCCGGACAAATACTACATCTATAAGTACAACGAGGTAAAGACGGTGGCAGAGGAGCTGGGCAGCGACTACCGCTTCAGGAAGGGAGCCTATGCGGAAAACCTCAGGAGCTTTTACCGTCTTTACGACGAGATCTGCGCATATGTCCGCACCGACACAGAGCTGACCAGTCTGCTGCAGGTCCATCTCTCCGACACCTGTTATCCGGACCCGGAATATCGGACGCTGACGGTCGATGTGGGTTTTTATATCAGCCGGTATTTTTCGGAGCAGAAGTCAGAGCCAGCCCAGGCAGACACCCCCGAACCTGAGGCTGCGCCTGTTCCCTGTGATACCCCCCAGCATTTGGCAGATGACATCTCCTGTGCACCGTATACAGAATCAGATTTTCTGAGTCAGGTTTTTCTGTCCCGGCAGCGGTACCATATGCTTGCGGCGTTGCTGAAACGCAAGAAAAACGTCATTCTCCAGGGCGCGCCCGGCGTGGGCAAGACGTATGCCGCCAAACGGCTGGCCTACTCTATGATGGGAGAAAGGGACGAGAGCCGTATTGCGTTCGTTCAGTTCCATCAGAGCTACTCCTACGAGGACTTCATCATGGGCTACAAGCCGTCGGAGCGAGGGTTTGAGCTGAAGCCGGGCGTGTTTTATCGTTTTTGCCAGAGGGCGGCGAAGCAACCGGACCGGGATCTCTTCTTCATCATCGACGAGATCAACCGGGGGAACCTGAGCAAAATTTTCGGTGAGCTGCTGATGCTGATCGAGAACGACTATCGGGGCACGCCGGTCACGCTGGCCTATCAGGGGGAGCCGTTCTCCGTGCCTGTAAACCTCTACATCATCGGCATGATGAACACGGCGGACAGAAGTCTTGCCATGATCGACTATGCCCTGCGCCGTCGGTTCAGCTTTTTCGAGATGGAGCCAGCCTTTGACTCCGAGGGATTTGTCCAATATCAAAACGCCCTGAACAACGAGACCTTCCATCAGCTGATCGGGAAAATCAAGGAGCTGAACCAGGAGATCGCCGCCGACAGGTCCCTGGGAAAGGGCTTCCGCATCGGACACAGCTATTTCAGCAACTGGGACGAATGTACGGACGAGCGGATGCGGATGGTCGTGGACTTCGATATCCTCCCCATGCTGGACGAATACTGGTTTGACGACCCCGCCAAGGTCCAGCGCTGGAGCAATATCCTGCACGGAGTATTCCAATGAGGCAGAACGAGCATATCCTGATCAAAAATATTTACTACATGCTGTCCTACGCGTTCCAGATGCTGCGCCCGTCCGAGCCGGACGATGTGGCGACGGAGGAATTTGACAACGTGCAGAATCTGTTTGCCGCCATCCAGAGCAAAGGCATCGGGCAACAGCTGAAGCAGGGTCTGTATCGGGAGTACCAGGACCGGCGGGAGGATATCCCCACCGTGCGGGGCAGGATCAACCTCCCCGGAAGCATCCGTCACAGGGCCGCTCACAGACAGCTTTTATCCTGCGAATATGACGAGCTGTCAGCGGACAACCTTTTGAACCGGATTTTGAAAACGTCCGCTCTGCTTCTGCTCAGAAGCGGCGAGGTGGACGGTGCATATAAGGATATCCTGAAAAAAGAGATGCTGTATTTTTCGGAGGTCAGCCTGGTCGAGCCGTCCTCCATCCGCTGGGAGCAGATCCGTTTCCACAGGAATAACCGGACCTATCAGATTCTTGTCAGCCTGTGCCAGCTGATACTGCAGGGAATGCTGCTGACGACGGAGCACGGTGAGATGCGCCTTGCCTCCTTCGTGGACGAGCAGCGGATGTGCCGCCTGTACGAGCGGTTTATTCTGGAATATTACAGGAGAGAATTTCCCCAGCTGCACGTCTCCGCCTCCCAGATCAGCTGGGCACTGGACGACGGTGTCGGGACAATGCTGCCTGTGATGCAGAGCGACGTGGTGCTCTCCCGCCGGAACGACGTGCTGATTATCGACGCCAAGTATTACGCCCATACGACACAGACGCAGTACGGCGTCCACACGCAACATTCGAACAATATGTATCAGATTTTCACCTATGTGAAAAATAAGGACGCCGCATTTGCAGGCAGGCCCCACGCCGTTTCGGGCATGCTGTTATACGCCCGCACCGACGAAGCCGTTCAGCCTGACCAGACCTATCATATGAGCGGAAACCGGATCGACGTGAAAACACTGGATTTGAACCGTGATTTCTCCGTCATTGCGGCCCAGCTGAACCAAATTGCCGCCGATTTCTTTGGAATCGAGAGGCGGGCATAGGTTTTCCCTCTGTTCTTTGCCTCTGTGATACCGCGATATCCTCCTCTTGTGGAAGCCCTCATCGTCAGGCGGCGCAGATGATTTGCACAGGGGAATTTCCGATGAGGTGTTGACGAAGCGGAAAAAGCAAGGTATGATAGTAAATAGGCTCGATTGCTGAGGGATTTTGTCCTCTTGATCTGACTGCTGCGGATCGGCCTGGCTCTGCCGCCGGTTCCCTTATCATTTCATACCAGAAAGGAATAGAATTCTTATGGATAACAGCTCCAAAAGCGGGAAGCGAACCGATTACAGCCAGTCCGGCGACACCTGGCGCACCGTTGCAGACGCTGCGGCACGCGCCCGGGAGGATACGATAGACCTGTCCGCCGTGCGCCCTGCTGAGAGAACATCCTCGGTGGATGATGCGGTGGTAGATGAGATCTTGCGCTCTATCTCTGAAATGAGCGACACCCCGGTTCCGGACGCCGTCCGCACGGCCTCCAGGCCCGCCTCCAGCCAGAACCAGACGGCTGCGTCCTCCTCCACCATCCGCTTTGACCGGCCCTCCGGAGAGCAGGAACCGGCGGGTGAGAACGAGTACCAGGCGGCGGCCCGGCATCAGTCCGGCCCCACAGGAGGTTCTCAGGGCACTGACCCCGCCTATTACACCATGCGGGAC
>JAJBTD010000062.1 GCA_020861055.1 Clostridiales bacterium
CGAAAGTTGTCCTTTCTTCTTTCCCTAAGTGTAAAGTATGATTGACGATCCTACATGATTTTCTTTTTTCAGCGAAAATTTTACGGAGGATCTGCACATCTTCCCATGCACCTTTGACAAACGTAACTGTCTCCTCTCTCTGAAAGCTTGCTTTGCGTTTGGCCGGTATGTTCTATCTCATTTCGGGAAAACTGAAAGCAGGGATGGAATAATGCCGCAGCTGCGCGGCGTCTTACAGGAGAAACATTATGAATGTGAACGAACTGCGCCGGGCCGGAAGGGAGGAGGCGTCCTCCTGGATGACCCAAGGCGTCCTGTCTGAGCGGCTCCTGGCGTATCAGGTCAGAGATGACCTGGCGGCAGTGGAGGCTGTCTGCCGCCGCCTGGAGACGGAGAATGGAGGAGAACCGGCCAGAGCCTGGCTGCTGGACAACCGCTATCTGGCCCGACAGACCGCGGAGCTGCGGCGGACGGTGGGCCGAAAAAAGCTTCCCGCCCTTCAACGGGAGGAGCGGCAGCTGCGCCTGCTCCGTGTGGGGGAAGCTCTGGCTGAACTGATTCCTTTGAACCAGGAGAGTTTGATTGCTTTCCTCTCCGGTATTCAGGAGGTGGAGCCGCTGACGGAGAGGGAGCTTGCCCTGCTGCCTCAGGCGCTGGGGGCGGGTCTGCTCCACAGCCTGCGCTCTTCTGCGGAGCGGTTGGAGGAGCTGATGTGCCAGGGAGAACCCACAGACGCACTGGAATGTCCTCTCCGGAGACTGACCGGCTCCCTCCGGGCGCTGCATCAGGGGAAGCTGGTGCCGGAGCTGGAATCGCTGAGCGTGGTGGACAGCATCTTTCGTCAGGACCCCTCCGGCGTCTACCCCAAAATGACGGCGGACAGCCGATGCGCCTACCGGTCTGCCCTCTGTCGCCTGGCCGGGAAACGGGGCATGAGCGAGACGGCCTGCGCTCAGCAGCTGCTGGACCTGGCACGTCAGGGAACGGAGCGGGGAGATCACATCGGCGCCTACCTGTTCCCCCAGGCGGAGGAGCAGCGGCGGGGACGGGTCAGGGCAGGCTGGTATATCGGCGGCGTGTTGTCCGTCACCACTGTACTGGCCCTCGGACTGGGTATGATTCTGGGGATGTGGTGGACCGCTTTGCTGCTCTGGCTGCCCGTCTCCGAACTGGTGAAAAATGGGGTGGATTTTCTGCTCCTGCGCCTGGTCCCGCCCAGACCGGTATTCCGAATGGAGCTGCGCCACGGCGTTCCCAGGGAGGGCCGCACCCTCTGCGTGATCGCTGCCCTGCTCACAGGAGAGCGAGCGGTGGACGAGTTGCTCAAAAAGCTGGAGCGCTACGCTCTGGCCAACCGCACTGCCGGAGAACAGGTGACCTATGGCCTGTTGGCAGATCTTCCGGACAGAGATCGCCCCATGGACGATGGCGACAGAGCGTTGGTTGACCGGGCAGCGGCAGGGATGGAGATGCTGAACCGGCGGTATCAGGGGCAGTTCTGCCTCCTGTTCCGGGAACCGATGCTGGAGAAACGGGAAGGGCGCTATCGGGGACGGGAGCGCAAGCGGGGGGCCGTGCTGGATACGATCCGCTTTCTCCGGGGGAGGCGATGCGAGCTGGAGCTGCTGGCCGGGGAGCGAGAGCGAGTCACCGGCGTCCGATACCTGCTGGTACTGGATGGGGACACGGTGCTGACCATGGAGTCGGTGATCGAGCTGGTGGGCGCTGCGCTGCACCCGTTGAACGTTCCCCATATCGACCCGGAGCGGCGGATAGTGACGGCGGGCTATGGCATCCTACAGCCACGGGTGGAGACGGAGCTTTCCACTCAGCCCGCCAGCGTCTTTGCCCGCCTGTTCGGCGGCCTGGCGGGACTGGACCCCTACGGCGGGGCGGTCAGCGACCTGTATCACGACCTCTTTGACCAGGCCAGCTTTCTGGGCAAGGGCCTGCTCCATGTGGAGGCCTTCGGCTTCTGTATGGACGGACGGTTCCCCAGGGGGCAAATCCTCTCTCACGATCTGCTGGAGGGAAGCTATCTCCGCACCGGCTGGGTCAGCCGCACGGAGCTGATGGACTCCTTCCCGGAGAGCGTCCGGCCCTGGCTGGAGCGGAGTCGCCGCTGGATACGGGGGGACTGGCAGCTCCTGAGCTGGCTGGGCCGCCGGGTAAAGAACGAGGCGGGGGAGCGGGAGGAAAACCCCATCACCCCCGTGGCAAAATGGAAGCTGGCGGACAACCTGCGCCGCTCTCTGGTGCCTCCGGCTACTCTGCTATCTCTGCTGCTGGGGCTGTTTTTGGGGGGACGGCTGTTTCTCTGGGGGGCGGCAGTCGCCCTGCTCTCCCTTGCCACACGTCCGCTGACAGCTGTGGCCGACCTGCTTTGGCGGCGGGGGAGAGGCAGCTTTCGCCGATATCATTCCGGCATCTACTCCGGCGTCTCCGGGGAGCTGCTCCGCACGGCAGCCCAGCTTCTGCTCCTGCCGGTGCAGGGATGGACAGCTCTCTCCGCTGTCATCCTGGCCCTCTGGCGAACCTTTGTCAGCCGCCGTCATCTGCTGGACTGGGTGACCAGCGATCAGAGCGGCAGCCGGAACACCGGCCCTGTCCGTTGGTTCCTTCGGTTCTGGCCTGCGGAGGCGGCCGGACTGGCGGCGCTGCTCTCTGGCACGATATCCGGCTTGATTTTGGGAGCTGCCTGGCTGATCTCGCCCCTCCTGTTTGCCAGGTGGAGTCAGCCGCCCAAAGAGGAGGCGCCTCTTCCGGAGAGGGACAGGGCCTTTCTGCTCCACGAGGGAGCGCTTATCTGGCGGTACTTTGACCATTGGCTTCGACCGGAGTACCACTGGCTCATCCCGGACAACGTCCAGGCCCTGCCGGATACCGGAGCGGCTCTGCGCACCTCTCCCACCAACCTGGGCCTTGCGCTGCTCTCCTGTCTGGCCGCCGTTGATCTGGAGCTGACCTCACCCCAGCGGGCGCTGGAGCTGATGGAGCGCCAGCTGAATACCTTGGAGGGCCTGGAGCGTTGGCACGGCCATTTCTACAACTGGTACGACATCAGAACGGCAGCGCCCCTCTCCCCCCGGTATGTCTCCACTGTGGACAGCGGCAACCTCTGTGCTGACCTCATCGCTCTGGAGGCGGGACTGGGGGAGCTGGGCCGACCGGACCTGGCGGACCGGGCGGCAGCGCTGGCGGGAGAGATGGATTTCTCCCTGCTGTTCGATGCCCGGTGCGGCTTGTTCTTCATCGGCTACAGCGAGCAGAGCAAGACCTATGACCGTGGGCACTACGACCTGATGGCCAGCGAAGCCCGTCTTACCAGCTATCTGGCGGTGGCCAGGGGAGACGTGCCGCCCCGGCACTGGCGGCGGCTGTCACGGGCAGTAGCCAGAGCGGACGGCTACACCGGCATGGTCTCCTGGTCGGGGACTATGTTTGAATATCTCATGCCCCAGCTTCTGCTGCCCTGCTGCCAGGACTCCCTCCTGTCAGAGACGCTGACCTTCTGCGTGGACCAGCAGCGGCGCTTCGCCCGGCGGCACGGTATCCCCTGGGGTGTCTCGGAGTCTGCCTTTTACGCCCTGGATGGGGCACAGGTCTACCAGTATAAGGCCCACGGCGTCCCGGTGCTGGGCCTGTGCCGCAGCAGACCGGGGGAGCTGGTGACAGCCCCCTATGCTGCCTTCCTGGCCCTGATGGTAGAACCACGGCAGGCGACGGCCAATCTTCGACGCTTTCGGGCGCTGGGGGCGGAGGGTCGGTACGGACTCTACGAGGCGCTGGACTACACTGCATCCAGAGGGGGGACGAGAAACAGCCCCCTGATGGTGCAGAGCTGGATGGCCCACCATCTGGGGATGAGCCTGCTGGCTGTGGACAACGCACTGGACAGCAGTCCCATGGTACGGCGGTTTTTCCGGGATGCGCGGATGGCCTCTGCCTGGGAGCTGCTCCAGGAGCGCATCCCGGTGGGAGCGGAACCGGTGCGCCGCCCGGTCTGGGAGGGACATCATACCAGCCCTCGTCGGACGCCTCGCCCCTGGAGCCGCAGGGGAAGCGGTTTGGAGCAGAGCGACCCGGTATGGGGCCTGCTGTCCAACGGAGGATATACCGTCCTGTTGTCGGCAGGGGGACAGGGAGTCAGCCGCTCCGGCGAGAGCATCCTCCTGCATCCGGATGGAATTCAGGTGCAGGTGGAGACGGACAAGGGCATTCTGACCGCCTTTCCCCGGACCTCCGGGGACGAGAGCTTGTTCTGGGATTTCCAGGCGGGGACGGCGGAACTGCAATTGCAGGCCGAGGGCTTCACCGTCACTCAGAAGGTGGTGGTAGACCGCCTCCGCAACGGAGAGGACCGCACCGTCACCTTGACCGTCCGGCAGAACGCAGCGGGGACGCTGAAGCTTCTGCTCCGTCCGATGCTGGACCGCTGGGACAGCTACGCCGCCCACCCCGCTTTCTCCCGGATGTGCGTGGAGAGCAGGTATATCGGCTCCGGCGTCCAATTCGCCCGCCGGGAGGGGAGAGGAACGCCCCAGCCGGTGCTTACCGTCCTGTGGGACAGGCCGGAGGCGGGGTGGACGACCAACCGGGAGCGGTATCTCACCGCCGGAACTTTGGCCCATACCGTCCGGGAGGGAACCGTTCTGGACCCCTGTCTCGCCCTGGAACTGCCCTTTGACCTCCGGACGGGGGAGCGGGTATCCCTTCGGCTGGCCGTCGCGGCGGGGGTCCGGGAGGACAGCCTGCTCACCGCCCAAGGCATCCTCGCCCTCCGTCGGCCCACCCCGTCGCCTCTGTTGGACCGGCTGAGTCAGGGGATGGAACGGGAGTCAGTCACTGCCGCCTTTGTCCTCCTCTCCCGGCTCCAGTCTCCCGGCCCCCTGGGCCGGGAGGGGAGTGTGGAGGGGCAGCAGTCCCTCTGGCCCTTCGGCATCTCCGGGGACCTCCCCATCGTCACCTGTCTGGTGCAGGAGAACGCCCTGGAGCCGGGAATGACCCTGATCGCCCAGCACCGGCTGCTCTCCCGGCTGGGCTATGCCTTCGACCTGGCGCTGCTGCTGACGGAGTCGGGGGATTACCGGGAGCCACTGAAAAGTCTGGTCAGCCGCCGCCTGGAGGAAACCGGAAACCGTCTGGGGCAAAAGGGCGGGATACACCTGATCTCCGGCCCGGCAAAGCGGTGGGAAGCTATCCTGGGTATGTCCCATCTCAATCTCCGTCCGGGGGACCGGCTGACCCAGCTGGAGCATTTTACCGGCTGTCCTGCCCGCTGGGAGCGGCCAGCCGCGCCGGCGCAGGCCCCTCGATGTCACTGGGAGGAGCACGCCTTTGTCCTGGAGACCGGAGGTGGGCTGCCGCCTCTGCGGTGGAGCCATCCTCTGGTCAGCGACTGGTTCGGCTGGCGCGGCGACGAGGCGGGGACCGGCCATCTCTGGTATCAAAACGCCCAGATGGACCAGCTCTCCCCATGGCAAAACGACCCCATCGCCACTACAGGCCCGGAGGACATCCTCCTCTCCTGGTCGGGAGGTCGGGCCTCCCTCTTTGCCCGGCGGGACGGGCGGAACACTGTCGTCACCTATGGCCCCGGCTATGCCGTCTGGCGGAAGAAGCTGGAGGGGATTACCACAACCGTCATCGCCTTCGTCCCCCCGGAGACAGCCCAGCGGCTCTTTCTGGTGGAGACGGAGGGGGCCGGTCCGGAAGACCGGCTGATCTGGCGTTTCACGGCCAAGCTGTCCCACCGGGACAGCCAGATGCCCTGGGTGCAGGTATCCGAGGAAGAATGCTGTCTCCGGCTGACCAATCCGGCGGGGACCATGCCGGGGCAGGCCCTCCTGCTCTCTGCTCAGCCCGGTTTTATCGGCTGGCGCTGGGCGGAGGGCGTGCTGGAGCTGACCCTTCCCGCAGACCGGGTTGTTGTACTGTCTGCGGGGATGGAAGGGGACAAAAGGCAGCCCTCCCTGTCGCCTGACGCCGTCCGGCAGGCGCTGGAGCAGACGAAAGCCTGGTGGCTGAAAAAAACCGCCGTCCTGACAGTGCGCACGCCGGAGGCAGCCCTGAACCACTATCTGTCCTTCTGGGGCCCATATCAGGTGTTGGCGGGACGGCTTTACGGGAGAAACGGCCTCTATCAGTGCGGCGGGGCCTACGGCTTCCGTGACCAGCTCCAGGATGCACTGGCGCTCATCCCCTTTGCTCCGGAGCAGGCCAAAGAGCAGCTGCTGCGGGCGGCGGGGTGCCAGTTCCGGGAGGGAGACGTGCTTCACTGATGGCACAGCTCGGCGGATGGTGGGATTCAGGGGGTACGCACACGCATCTCCGACGATCTGCTGTGGCTCCCCTACGCTCTGGGGCGGTACACTGAGGAGACAGGGGACCGAGTCCTGATGACCATCCAGGTCCCGTATCTGGACGGACCGCCCCTGAGCGCCGATGAGAAAGTGCGGTATGATCTGTACCGGCCCTCGGATAGCGAGGATGGCTTATATGGTCACGGGGTTCAGGCTGTGGAATGTGTCCTGAACCGGGGCTTGGGCAGTCATGGCCTGTGCCTGATGGGGACGGGCGACTGGAACGACGGCATGAACCGGATGGGGGCCGAGGGCAGAGGGGAGAGCGTCTGGCTCACCTGGTTTCTTGCCCTGACCCTGCGGACCTTTGCTCCCCTGTGCCGGATAGTGGGAGACGCCCAGCGGGCGGAGCGGTATGAGCGCCTTGCCGATGCGCTGTGCCAGTCGGCGGACAGAGCATGGGATGGGGAATGGTATCTCCGGGGCTACGATGACGACGGCAGACCGATAGGCAGCCGCGAGAACCGGGAGTGCGCGATAGACTCCATCTCTCAATCCTTCTCCGTCCTGGCGGGAGGACCTGACCCGGCCCGTTCCCACCGGGCAGTGCTGGCGGCGGACGACCGGCTGCACGACCGGGCGCACCGTCTCATCAAACTGCTGGATCCGCCCTTCCGGGGGGAGAGCGACCCCGGCTATATCCGTGTCTATCCCTCCGGTTTGCGGGAAAACGGCGGACAGTACACCCACGCCGCCTGCTGGCTGGCCATGGCCCTCCTGCGCACCGGAGAGCGGGAGCGGGGGACTGAACTGCTTTTAGACATCCTTCCTGAGAGGCATCCCCATGAGGTCTATCTGGGGGAGCCGTATGTCCTTGCGGGAGATGTATACACCGCCCCCGGACAGGAGGGCCGCTGCGGCTGGAGCTGGTACACCGGGGCCGCCGGATGGTACTGCCAGTGCGCCATAGGCGACCTGTTGGGCCTCCGGCTCCGGGAGGGGCTGCTGTATCTGGAGCCAAACCTGCCAAAAGACTGGCCGGGGTACGAGGCGACCTGGCGGGGAGAGGGCTTTACCCTGGACATCCGGGTGGTCCGGGGCGGCGTCCCCGTCGGCCTGACCCTGGACGGGACGCCGTGGGAGGGAGGCGTTCCCCTGAAAACCCTTCGGGGCAGTCATGAAATCTATCTCTCCCTGGATTCACCGTCAAAAAACAGTGGTGAAAACCGGGAAACGGATGTATAATGGTTTCATTGAATGAGCGCAGAACTGCCCAAAAGGAGGAGAGCCCTCACATGAATACCCCCATCCGCACCGAACTGATGCCCGGCGTCTGGCTGACCGCTGTTCAGACCCGCAAATTTAAGACGAGCTGCTGGTCGCTTCAGCTGCTGACTCCCCTCCGCCGGGAGACCGCCGCCCTGAACGCCCTGCTCCCCCGGGTGCTCTGTCAGGGAACTGCCCACTGCCCCGATCAGGAGCTGTTGGGGGCCGCTCTGGACCGGCTCTATGGCGGTACAGTTGGCCCGGCGGTTTCCAGAAGGGGAGAGGTGCATTGCGTCGGTATCCGGGGGGAATTCCTGGATGACGCGCTGACGCTGGACGGCGGCCCCATCTTTCCCAGAGCGGCGGAGCTGATGGGCGATCTGCTCCTCCGGCCCGCCACCCGGAACGGCCGTCTCCGGGGGGAGTATGTGAATGGGGAGCGGAACAACCTCCTGGGGGAGATGAGCAGCATCCGGAACGACCGGAGGCGATATGCCGCCCTCCGTCTGGAGCAGGAGATGTGTCGGGAGGAGCCCTTTGGCGCGGGACGCCTGGGCAGCCCTGAGGCTGCGGCGAAAATCAAGGTCGCTCACCTGGACCGTCACTATCGAAACCTGCTGGCGGAGAGCCGGTTAGAGCTGTACTACTGCGGCTCCGCATCGCCGGAGGAGGTGCGCCAGGCCTGGACAGAGGCGCTGATGGGCCTGCCCCGCCGAGGCCGGCCAGCCCTTCCGGAGACACAGGTAAACGTTGTCCCAGAGACTGTCCGGGAGGTCACCGAGACTGCCGCCGTCCGTCAGGCCCGCCTGGCTCTGGGCTTTCGCACCGGCTGCGGCATTGACAGCAGCCGCTATCCCGCTCTGCTGGTGACCAACGCCCTGCTGGGGGGCGGCCCTGCCTCCCGCCTGTTTACCCACCTGCGGGAGCAGCGGTCTATGTGCTACTCCGTCTCCTCTGTTTTGGAGGCCCATAAGGGCCTGCTGATGGTGCAGTGCGGCGTGTCCGGGGAGCAGGCGGACGCCGCCAGGGAGGAGATTCTTCGCCAGGTGGAGGCCCTGAAAACGGGGCAGTTTACCGCCGTCGAGCTGGACGCAGCCCGGCGGGGCCTTGGATACCGCCTCCGTGTCGTCTCGGACAGCCAGTCCGCCATGGCCCGCTTCTGGCTGGACCAGGCCGTAGCGGAGACCCCCTGCACTCCGGAGGAGCTGACCGAGCTGGTGGGCGAGGTGACGGCGGAGCAGGTGACAGAGTGCGCCGGGCAGATCGCGCTGGATATGGTCTATACGCTGACCGGGGAGACGGAACAGGAGTGATCACATGGAACTGAAAACCTTCCCCCGCTTGGGGGAGAGCTGTTATTTTGAGCAGCTGGAAAACGGAATGGCCGTTTTTGTGGTGCCCCGGCCCGGCTATGGCAGGACCTTTGCCTGTGTCGCCGTCAATTGCGGCGGCATGGACAGCCGACTGGATGGGGGAGGGAGCGCTCCTGCCGGGACGGCCCACTTTCTGGAGCACAAGCTGTTTGACGGGAAGGATGGCAGCGCACACCAGGCCATGACCGCCGCCGGGGCAGCCGTCAATGCTGTTACCGCCAGCGACATCACTGCCTATTATTTCAGTTGTGCCGACCGCTTCCCGGAGCATCTGCGGACGCTGCTCCGCTTTGTCTCCACTCCCTGGTTCACGCCGGAGGGGGTCAAAAAGGAGACGGGCATTATCCTCCAGGAGCTGGCCATGGCGTCTGACCGCCCCGGCTGGCAGCGCTATCGGCAGATGCTCCAGGGCCTCTACATCCACCATCCTGTCCGAAACCCGGCCATTGGAGATCGCGGCTCGATCCAAAAGATCACTGCCGAGGTGCTGGACAACTATTACAATACCTATTATTACCCCGGAAATATGGTTCTGTGCGTGGCGGGGGACGTAGACCCCCATCAGGTTGTCTCCACTGCCCGGATGATTTTACCCTGGGAGCGGCGGGAGCCGACGAACCGGACCATGGAGGAGAAACCGCTCTCTGCCGTACAGCAGGAAACACTTTCCGAGATGGCGGTCTCCGCTCCGGAGTTTTCCCTGGGACTGAAGCTGGAGCCGTTCCCTCAGGGCGAGGCGGGCCTCCGTTGCGCCTTGCTGGGGGAGCTGGCGGCGGAGCTGGTCTGCGGACGGAGCAGCCCCCTGTACCACCGGCTGTATCGGGAGGGACTGCTGAACCGGCGGTTCTCCCTGGGCTGTCGGAGCGTTTCCGGAGCGGCCTGGCTCACCTTCGGGGGAGAGAGCCGCGACCCGTACCGGGTGCGGGACGCTATTCTGGAGGAGGCGGGACAGCTTGCCCAGGGCCTGGGACACGAGCGGTTCCAGCAGGCCCTCCGGGCGGAGTACGGCGCCAGCGTGCGGGGGCTGGATCGGTTTGACGATTTCTGCCTCAGCCTGGCCCGGGGCTGGTTCTCCGGCTACCACTATCTGGATTTCGGGGAGCTGTACCCGTCCCTGACGGTCGGGGATGTGCGGGATTTTCTGGGCGGAGCCTTCCTGCCTGAGCGCAGCACCCTCTCAGTCACAGCTGCGCCGGGACAGATCCAAACGTCCGCCTGAATCAGAAATAGAAAAAGGAGTAAACTGCAATGACGCCGATCGTGTTCCCCGGTCTGGGGTTCGAGGTG
>JAJBTD010000107.1 GCA_020861055.1 Clostridiales bacterium
TTCGAAATTTTGGTTTTGACCTCCTTTATTATCCAACAGGGCGTATATTCTCCCGCAGTGATTCCAACTCGAGATGCTCCCTCCAGCTCGTCCATGGGAAGCTCGTCCGCTTCTTCAATCCAGTAGACGCAGCTGCATCGCTGTCTGCACAGCTCAGCCAGGTGGCGGGTATTGGCGCTCTGGTGGTCACCGATCACGATCATTACGTCGCTCTGAGCAGCCAGCTCCTGCGCTTCTGACTGCCTCTGGGCGGTAGCAATACATATTGTATCAAATAATTCTGCGTTTGTACACTGTTTTTTTGCAAGATTTTCACAATTTTTCATTGTTGACCGGGTGGAGGTGGTCTGAAAAACAAAGGTGAGCGGCAATTTTCCACGTTTCTCATCCTCTGCCAGCCATTTTTCGAGGGCCTCCGCATCTTCCAGCACCACCGGACTGCGACACCACCCCGCAATGGCCTTTACCTCCGGGTGGGTGGGTAGGCCTATAATGACCGGCTGGCGGCCCTTTTGCTCTGCCTCCTGCACCAATCGGTGGATACGGGCCACGCTGGGACAGGTGGCGTCGATCACCGGACTTCCCTGTCTGGCCACGCGGT
Source organism: Clostridiales bacterium (assembly GCA_020861055.1). GTDB lineage: Bacteria > Bacillota > Clostridia > Oscillospirales > Oscillospiraceae > Onthomonas. Next base: position 602 of record JAJBTD010000107.1, read on the forward strand.
CATAGACCTCCTTGGCCTCTCCATGGGATCGAATCAGGACAGAGGCGCCCTCCGGCACGTCCTCCGGGCGGGTGATCTGTCCCATACCCAGCTCCCTGAGATGGTTGATAACATGCTCATTATGGATAATCTCCCCCAGCATGACGCAGGGCGTCCCCTCCCTGGCGGTCTTTTCCGCCAGGGTCACTGCCCGATTGACGCCGTAGCAAAATCCGGCAGTCTTTGCAACTGTGACGGTCATTTGGGTATCCTGCTTTCCAGTGCATAGATTTTTTCCAGCAGCTCGTCCGCCAGCTGACGCATCTCCTCCGGGGTCGCCTTTTTCCCGGCGATCTGAGGATGATACGGCTCCCCGAATACCATAGTCATCCGGTGGAATTTTCTCGCCCTGGTCAGATACACCGGCACAAGGGGCGCCCCGGTTTTCAGGGCAAACATAATCGCCCCCGTCTGGGCCTGGACGTGCTCCCCTTCACGGACACGGGTGCCCTCCGGGAAGATAATTAGTTGCGTTCCCTCCTTCAGACAGCGAAGCCCGTTTTTGATGGAGGACATATCATTTTCCCCCCGCCGGACACCGAGGATACCAATCCGGTAAAGGAGCCACCCCAGTACAGGCGTTTCCAGCAGTTCCTCCTTGGCCATGGTTCGGGGAAAGTGCTTCCGGGTCAGGCCAAAATACATCATGGGCGGATCTACCAGAGTGCAGTGTCGGGGGCAGATCACCGCCGGCCCGTCGGGGATATTCTCCCGGCCAATAACCCGAAGATGATAGATCGAGCGATAGATGATAAACAGGATACCATAGACCGCAAGATACCAGGGCTTACACTGCTTTGCCGTACGGTAAGGAAACTTTTTCTTTTGCCTCTCCCGCTCCTCACTCATAGCACGCGCGCTCCTTTACAATCTCCAATATGGCGGAGATGCTCTCCTCCAGGCCGAGCGCTGAGGTGTCCACCAAAACGGCGTCCTCCGCCTGGCGCAGAGGGGCGACGGCACGATGGGTATCCTGGTCGTCCCGCTGGAGCACCTCCCGAAGCACCTGGTCATAGGGCTCTTCATTGCCCCGCTCCCGCTGCTCCTTCCAGCGTCGTCTGGCTCGGACCTCTGGAGAAGCGGTGAGGAAGATCTTGACCGTGGCGTCGGGCAGCACGACGGTACCAATATCCCGGCCATCCATAACTACATTCTGCGTTCTCGCCAGCGACTGCTGCATCTCCAGCAGGAAAGCCCTGACCTGGGGCAGAGCGGAGACAGCCGAGGCGTACATGGCAATCTCCGGCTCCCGGATGGAGCGGGTGACGTCCTCCCCGTTCAGATACATATGCTGGATGCCGTCCTGCTGAATACGCAGTTCCACAGAAAGCCCCTCCAGCAGAGGGACCACCGCTGCGGCGTCGCGGGGGGCTGCATTCTGTCGGCAGACAACAAGCCCCACCGTCCGGTAAATCGCCCCGGTGTCCACATAGAGGTAGCCCAGCTGGGCGGCTACTGCCCGAGCGATGGTACTCTTCCCCGCTCCGGCAGGGCCGTCGATGGCAACACTGACAAACGACATAGGCAATTGCTCCTTATGATTTGATGATTACTCGTCCCAGACCGACCAGCAGCCCGCCGTATACCCGGTGGACCAGGCGATCTGGAGATTAAAGCCGCCGGTGTAGCCGTCTACGTCCAGCAGCTCCCCGCAGAGGTACAGTCCCGGAACCAGTTTGGAGGCCATGGTGGACGGGTCGATCTCTGAGACGCGCACGCCGCCGGAGGTGACAATGGCATCCCGAACGGGCCTGGGACCGATGACAGCGACGCTGAACTGTTTCAGCACCCGCAGCAGAGCGTGGCGCTGCTCCCTGGTCAGGTCATGCACCTTCGTCTCCGGCGGAATACCGGAGCGGCGGATCACCTCCGGAATCAGCTTCTGCGGCAAAAGCGCATTCAGGCTGTTCTGGAAATCCCGGTTGGCATTCTGCTGGAAATCCCGCAGCAGCCGGGTATCCAGGGTTTTGTCGTCCAGAGCGGGTTTCAGGTCGATATCCACCGTATATTTCATATGGTCGAAATCCCGCATATGGGCGCTGGCGCTGAGGATCACCGGGCCGGAGAGCCCGAAATGGGTGAACAATAACTCCCCAAAATCCCGGTACAGCACCTTCCCGTCCTGATTTCTCACCTGGATAGCGATGTTGCGCAGGCTCAGCCCCTGGAGCGCCCGGCAGCATTCCTCCGCTGCCAGAGGGACCAGGGAGGCCCTGGCAGGCTCCACGGTATGGCCCAGCGCCTTTGCCATGGCGTAGCCGTCCCCGGTGGAGCCGGTGTCCGGGTAGGACAGGCCGCCGGTGCAGAGGATGACCCGATCAGTGGTGAGGCGTCTCCCGTTTTCCAGTCTGACGCCGGCGACAACGCCGTTTTCCGTCAGGACAGCGACCGCCCGACCCGTGCGGATGCGGACACCGGCCTCCTCCATCGCCCGAACCAGAGCGTCGGCCACGTCATCCGCCCGGTCGGACTGGGGAAAGACCCGGTTGCCCCGTTCTGTTTTCAGTGGCACCCCCAGCTCCTCGAAGAACGTCTTCACGTCAGAGGGGCCGAGCTGGCTCAGGGCGCTATATAGGAAACGGCTGTTTCGAGGGACGTTTTGCAGCACCTCCGCGGGAGTGCAGTCGTTGGTGACATTGCATCTCCCCTTCCCGGTGATGCGGAGCTTGCGCCCCAGCTTCCGGTTCCGGTCCAGAAGCGTGACCTCTCCCCCCTGTCGGGCGGCGGTCAGCGCGGCCATCATGCCGGCAGGTCCGCCACCGATGACCAGGATACGTCTTTCGTTCAAATGGATTAACTCCCTATCAGTTGCCGGAGGGCTTGTCATAGACCTCATACTTGGCCCAGATCTCCTCCAGCTTGCTCAGGGTCACCTGGAGCTCCTTGTCCTTCTTCCGGCTGACCGCCACGATCAGAGCGTTGACCAGGCTCAGGGGGGCCACCAGCGAATCCACGAAGGAAGCCATGTCGCTCTTGGCGATCAGGGCAAAGTCCGCCAGAGGAACCAGAGGCGACGCCTTGCTGTCGGTGATCGCCACCACCTGCGCTCCCCGGCTTTTTGCGTATTCCATGGTGGTAACGGTGCGCTTGGAGTACCGGGGGAAGGACAGACCGATAAACACGTCGTCAGCATCCACATGGATGGTCTGCTCAAAGACCTCGCTGATGGAGACGGTGTCGATGTTGATGACCCGCTCGAAGATATACTGAAAATAGAATGCCAGGAAATCAGCCAGCACGCTGGCGGAGCGGACGCCCAGAACGTAGATATTCCGGGCGTTGCAGATCGCGTCTACCGCTCTGGCAAAGCTCTCCCGGTCGATCTCATCCAAGGTAATGCGGATCTTGTCCATATCAGACTGCATGACCGTGGAGAGCACGTCCTGATCGCCGATCCGGTCGTTGGTGACCTCGATCCGCTGCACCGAGGTCAGCTTGTTCCGGATCATCTCCTGCAACGCCTTTTGCATGCTGGGATAGCCGTCATAGCCCAGCCCGGCGGCAAAGCGGACCACGGTGGATTCGCTGACGTTCACTGTCTTGCCCAGCTTGCTGGCGGTCATAAAGGCCGCCTTGTCATAATAGTTGAGGATGAAGTTTGCAATCAGCTTTTGGCCCTTGGAGAAGCTGCTCATATTTTCCTGGATGTTTGCCAAAATGTCGCCGGACATACGCTCCCGTCCTTCCCTGGATTCAAGGTGTATCTCGTGCACAGACTGCTAAAAGGGTGGGGCAACGAAAACCAGGCGTTCCGGCTCCGCCGGAACTGCCCGCTCCCTCTGACTGCCCTTTTCTGAATTCTATGCATATCATACCGGAGGAGGGGGAAAAAAGCAAGAGCAATTTGCAAGTTTTCATTTCATTCTTGCAAAATTCCCGTCATAGCAGTCCAGGCCGCCGTTTTACTCCCGCCGGAGAGCGTCCAGCTCCTCCCCGGTCAGCCAACGCCAGTGTCCGCAAGGCAAAGACCCAAGCCGGAGTTTTCCCTCTCTGACCCGGCGCAGCCGGTAAACCGTCAGCCCGGTAGCGGCGCACATCCGGCGCACCTGGCGGTTTTTGCCCTGGGTAATGGTGACGGTGAGCAGCGCCGTCTCCCCCTCTGCGCGCAGAGCGGAGACCTTCGCCCCCTGGAACCGGTCCCCGTCCACCGTCATAGGGCGGCGGAGCAGAGGCAGCGCCTGCTGCACCGGGCCGGAGACCCGGACCTGGTATTCCTTCTCCACCTGATGGCTGGGGTGGGTCAGCCGGTTGGCAAGGCTCCCGTCGTTGGTCATCAGCAGCAAACCCTCGGAGTTCAGATCCAGCCGTCCCACCGGGTAGAGCCGCATTCCACAGTCAGCGACCAAATCGGCCACTGTGGGCCTCCCCTGCTCGTCGGACAGGGTACTCACATAGCCTCTTGGCTTGTTCAGCATGAGACAGACTGTCTCCGGCTTTTGGCCCACGGGAACGCCGTCCACAGTGATCTCGTCCCGCTCCGGGTCGGCCTTCTGGCCTACAGAGACAATTTCCCCGTTGACGGCAATTCTGCCCTCCCGCAGCCAGGTCTCAGCCTGGCGGCGGGAGAGCAGTCCGTATTCGGAGAGAATTTTACTGATACGCTCCTCCATCAGTTGACCACAATAGCCCCATAGAGCAGGTCTACCGTGCCAATGACCTCCCCATTGACCGTGTAGGTGGCGGTGCCTGCCACTTCGCCCTTAGAGACGGCGCCGCTGACCTTGCTGGGCAGGGAGATGCTACACAAAATGGGAGCGTCCGAAGAGGAGGCAACAGAGGCAGTCAGGGTGCTGGCCGCCAGCAGGGGTACATCCTGATTGCCAATATGGAAGGTGGCGACCTCCTCTCCCTTTTCACAGAGGACATTGGCGGGATAGTTCTCGAAGGCCCAGTCATAGAGGTTTTCGTGATCCTCGTAGTCGTTGGCGTCGTTCAGAGTGACGATGATAAACTTGGAGCCGTCCCGCTCGGCGCAGGAGACCAGCGTCCGTCCCGCCAGGGTGGTCCAGCCGGTCTTGACGCCGATGCAGCCGTCCATGAGCTGGAGCAGATTGTTGTGGTTCTCGATCTCGTAGCCCCCGATCTCGATGTACCAGGTGGAGACGATCTTGGCAAACAGCTCGTTCTGCATGGCCACCTGGGCCAGAACCGCCATATCCCTGGCGGTAGAGTAGTTGTCCTCGTCCACCAGGCCGTTGGTGCTGCTGAAATGGGTGTTGGTCATCCCCAGCTCCTCCGCCTTGGCGTTCATCATCTCGATAAAGGCGTCCTCGTCTCCATCGGCACAGGCCTCCGCCAGAGCCACGGCGGCGTCGTTGCCGGAGCGGAGCATGGTGCCGTAGAGCAGTACCTCAAAGGTCACAGTGTCCCCGGCCTCCAGATAAAGGGAGGTGCCTCCCTCATCGGAGCTGGCAGCGTGCTCCGAGACGGTATAGGTTTCGTCCAGCCGCTCATCGTCCAGCGTCATGTCCTCCACTGCCAGATAGGCCGTCATGATCTTGGTGATACTGGCAATAGGCCGCTGTTCGTCGGCGTTCTTCTCGTAGATGATCTGGCCGGTATAGGCGTCCATGACCACAGTGGAGGTGGCCGAATCCTCCGGCGCGTCCTCCGCAGCGGAGGCGGCGGGAATCATGCCCACCACCAGCAGCAGGGACAGGACGACCCCCAGGATTTTTCTACACTTCAAGCTGTTTCACCTCAGTTGATATTTCTTGGGAGCGTGGCTCACTGGGCCTGCTCTTCCTCCGGTTTCTTCTTGCTCTGCATCTCGGAAATGACGGCGGTGATCTTGTCCACCACCTCCGGGACCAGATTGATGGCCTTCTCCACCGTGCCGTCAGGCATGGGATTGGCGTTGATAATGCGCACATTGTCCCCGTGAACGACGAGGAAGGAGACCGGCACCACGCTGACCCCCGCTCCGGAGCCGCCGCCGAAGCAGTTGGCTTTGTCCGCAGGCAGATTCTTGGGCACGAAGTCAGAGCCGCCGGAGGCAAAGCCCACGCTGACCTTGGAGATGGGGATGACGGTGACGCCGTCCGGGGTGGTGATGGGCTTGCCGACGACGGTGTTGACGTCCACCATCTCCTTCAGCCGCTCCATCGTCATGTTCAGCACGTCATTGATCGGATGCTTCTGTTCCATGGTTTGTTCCCTCCTGGTGTTCTTTCTGTTGTTCATTTTGATTTTCTTTTTGATGGGCGAGATAGGATCTCAGGAACCGCCATCCAAGGCGCAGAGCGATGGACAACACCTGGCCAATCCGGATGGAGAGGGCCAGTCGTAGCCAGATCAGGGACTCCCTGGCTTCAAAATCCACCCGTGCGTCGATGTCCCGGCGCTTGATGCAGTAAAATGTATTTTCCAGCACCGGCACCAGGCCCCCCGCTCCGGCGCAGATCATCCCGTACTGGATGGCTGCGTTGGCCGGGTCGTCCTTTCCGGCAATGGTATATCGAATCTCCAACGTGTCGATCTGGAGCCGGGAGAGCAGCTGTCCTACCGCGTCGATGGCCAGGGAGATCAGCTCCATCAGCGGCAGAGGCAGTCCGCCCTTCTTTTGCTCCTCAACTGGCTCCGCCTTGGGCTCCTTCTTCTTTTTTTCCTTCTTGGGCTTGGTCTTTTTGGCCTTTTGGTTTTTTTTCTCCGGTTTGGGCTTCTGGGGAAGCAGCGTGATGCGGAACCGGCCCAGCCGAATCCGCAGGGAAACGCCCTCCTCCCCATAGGAGAATTCCACCCCCACCCGAACCAGCGTCAGCAGGAACAGCAGCAGAAGGATACCGAGTAAAATGATCCAGCCTGTCATCTCATTGCTTCGCCTCCGGTTCCGGCGGATTCTCCTGCTCCTGGCGGCGTAGGTTGTTCGCCTCTTGCAGCTCCTGGCGCAGCTTGTCCTCCTCCCCGGTCTGGGGCAGGGGCGGCAGTTCCTCCAGGCTGGAGAGGTTGAAGCAGCGCAGGAATTGGTCGGTGGTGCGGAACAGGGCGGGACGGCCCGGAACGGCCAGCCGCCCTGCCTCCTCGATCAGTCCCCGCTCCAGCAGCAGGTTGACCGTATAGGAGGAATCTACCCCCCGGACCTGTTCGATATAGGCCCGGGTGGTCGGCTGATAGTAGGCGATGATGGAGAGCACCTCCAGGGCGGGCTGGGAGAGCTGAGGCGGCTTTCTCCGCTCCATTGCCTTTCGGATGCGCCCGGCGTACTCCGGGGCGGAGCAGAGCTGATAGCTGTTCTCCAGGCGGAGCAGACGGATGCCCCGGCGCTCATAGCGGTAGCTGTCTCCCAGCTTTTTACAGCATTCTTCGACGGTGGAAGGCTCTTCCTCCAGTGCCAGGCTGAGGCGTTCCAACGTGATTGGCTCTCCCGCGGCAAACAGGATGGCCTCCAGGGCGGACAGCAGCTCTTTCTCTTCCAGTTTTTCCATATGCGCTCCTGTTTATGCCCCGGTCCCACTGTCAGGCTCTGCCGGGGCGTCGATTTTGATGACGGTGCACTCCCTGGCGGACCCGGCCAGACGGATACGGCTGGCCTTGCACAGTTCCAGAATAGCCAGAAAGGTCGCCACGATCTCTGACCGGGAGCGGCTGCCCTGAAACAGCGACTTGAAATAGGTCACGCCGCTGTGTACCAGGCGGCCCAAAATCTCCCGCGCCTTGCTGGCCACTGGATACGGCTCCCGGCCCACGATGCCCCGGAACGCCTTTTCCGGGCTGGGGGGCGTCTCCCCACTCCGGCTGAGGACAGCCTTCATCGCCTGGCGGATATCCTCCGGCCGGTGGACATAGCGATAGGTCTTGTCCGGCGTGAGCGGCTCCTGAGGGCGGGTAAGACAGTCCCGCCCCACCTCATAGCGGCCCAGCAGCTCCGGAACCACCGATTTGATCTTTTTGAAATTCTCGTGCCGCTGACGCTCCTCCAGGGAGGCGATCAGCTCCTCCATCTCGGAGACAGCCTCCTCATCGTGGATGCTCAGCAGCATACGGGTCTTGATGTAGACCAGCTGGGCCGCCATGGCCACAAATTCGCTGGCGACCTCCAGATCCAGCTCCTTCCTCCGATCCATCCAGGCCATATACTGGTCCAGAATGAGAGAGATCTGGATATCCTGGATCTCCATTTTGTTTTTGCTCAGAAGAGCGAGGATCAGATCGAGAGGGCCATCGAAGTCGGTCGGCTCCGTTCGGGTCTTGACCACACCCTCCAGATGATAAAGCGGTGCGTCCATCCCCTCACCTCTCAGGCGTAAATGTAGTTGAGCAGCACGGCCAGCACGCCCATGGGCAGGCCGGTCAGGGTGCAGATACCGTTTGCCAGCAGGTTCATGAGATAGCTCAACGGCGTATCCAGCACGCCAAAGAACACCAGGGCAAAGAGCAGAATCATAATATACCGCTCATAGCGGAGAATGGCGTTGTAAATGCGGTCAGGCAGGAAGGAAAACAGCACCTTGGAGCCGTCCAGAGGCGGGATTGGGAACAGATTAAAGACCCCCAGGCCCAAGTTCAGCCACATCATCACCGCCAGCGCCGCCATGACCCAGAAACCCGCCTCGGTAGCGCCTACCCCCAGGGCGTAGAGCAGACTCAGCAAAGCGGCGGAGAGGATACTCATGACAAAATTGGAGCAGGGGCCCGCCAGGGCGGTGATGGCCATGCCCTGCTTCGGCTTTTTGAAATAGTTGGGATTCACCGGCACCGGCTTGGCCCAGCCAAAGCCCGCCACCACCAGCAGGATAAAGCCCAGCGGGTCGATGTGCCGCAGCGGGTTCAGAGACAGCCGCCCGGCCCGTCGGGCGGTGGGGTCTCCCAGCTTCCAGGCAGCCAGACCGTGGCACAGCTCATGGACAGAGAGACAGAGCAGCGCCACCCCCGCCCGGATGAGCAGGATGAGCAGGGCCTGATAGTCGAAAATACTCCCCAGAGTATTGAGAAAGGACAAGGGAAAAAACCTCCCTGATCGGAAGAATCGGCGCAATCGCCGCAACAACCTACTACATTAACTCCTATTATAGCGAAACCGGAGGGAAAACACAAGCCGCAGACAGAAAAAGTTCTGCCTGCAGCCTGAAAATCGCTGATTTTATTTGGTAATTCCCGGTTGTCCGAACAGCTGCTGCCGGAGGGCCTCCGCCCCTGTCCGCTTTTCGGCAGAAAAGGGCAGGAGGACGTTGTTCTCCCCCAGCTCCAGCGTCTCCCGGATTCGGCGGAGGTTCGGCTCGATCTCGCTCTTTTTCAGCTTGTCCAGCTTGTTGGCCACCACCGTCACCGGACAGCCGGTGGATTTGAACCACTCCATCATGGTCACATCATCGGCGGTGGGCTTGTGTCGGGCGTCTACGATCTGGACGCCCGCGGTGATGAGGCCGGAGGCGAAATAGGCCTCCAGCAGCCGTCCCCACCGCTCCCGCTCCTGTTTGGAGACCTTGGCATACCCATACCC
>JAJBTD010000094.1 GCA_020861055.1 Clostridiales bacterium
GCAACAGACGGAAAAAGACCGCAGGGAGAGGGATTGACGATTTTGCAGAAATCAAACATAAACTTTGAACGGTGATGAGAGCGGCGAATCGGGCGGTTTTCTATAATAAATCGTGTAAGACAGAAGTAAACGGAGGGAAAAACGTGAAAGAGCGTATTTTCGTGGTGGAGGACGACGAGAGCATCCGCCGACTGCTGGAGTTCGCCCTGACCAGTCAGGGGTATGAGGTTTCCGGCTTTCCCAACGCCCTGGAGGCGCTGGAAAACATGAAGGAGGAGCCTCCCGCCCTGGTGCTCATGGACATTATGATGGAGGGCCTCTCCGGGCTGGAGGCGGTGCGGCTCATGCGGGCGGCCCCCCGGCTACGGCAGGTGGCGGTCATCCTCCTCACCGCAAGGGGCATGGAGGAGGACAAAATCAGCGGTCTGGACGCCGGGGCGGACGACTACATCACCAAGCCCTTCAGCGTTATGGAGCTGTGCGCCAGAGTGCGGGCCCTCCTCCGCCGGGCGGGGGGCAACCGGGGCAGACGGCAGGGCGACCTGGTCTTCGACGGCATCGAGCTGTCCCCCAGCCGCCATGAGGTGTGCGTGGACGGCCATCCGGTGGAGCTGACCCTGAAGGAGTTCGCCCTGCTCCAGTACCTCATGGAGCGGCCCGACCAGAGCGTCAGCCGACAGGAGCTGCTGGACGGAGTCTGGGGTACCGACGCCCTGGGGGAGAGCCGTACCCTGGACATCCACGTGGGCACCCTCCGGCAAAAGCTGGGAGACGACGCCGGGAACAGCCGGTTCATCAAGACGGTCCGGGGCGTGGGCTACCGCTTTATTGCGGCGGAGGCCTGAGATATCACGGTACAAATGTGCCTGTGGGAGCTGCCTCTATCCTTTTTCTATCCGGTTTTCATTGCCCCAGTTACACAATTGGTCCAATACGCTGACTAAGGAATGTCCCCTCTGTGTGAGGGAGTACTCCACCTTGGGAGGGATTTGCGGATACTCGTGCCGCTGAATCAATCCATCCGCTTCCAGCTCCTTGAGATTCATGCTCAAGGTTTTATCCGCTACGTTTTTCAGGTAACGCCGCATTTGATTGAACCGCACCGGCTCATATTCCATCAGGCAGTAGAGAATAACGGGCTTGTACTTCCCGGAAATGAGGGACAGGGTGTAGCTGTAGCCGGTATCCTCAAAATTCGCTGTTTCTATGTTCTTCATTCCCATGCTTACCTCCGTGTAAGTACCTAACAAAAATGTGGGTACTTGCCTTTAAGCTGACACTATGATAGCATATGTACAGCCGAAAGGCAATCAAAACAGGAGGTCTGTTTCCATGAGAAAGGATATCAAAGCCACCGAATCAATTTTCCCGATGCCTGTGCTGATGGTTGCAACCTATAACGAGGACGGGAGCGTCAACGTCATGAATGCCGCATGGGGAACTATGCTGTCCCGGAACCAGGTGATCCTCAACCTGACCGAGACACACAAAACGGTGAAAAATATCAAGGCGAGAAAGGCGTTTACCGTCAGTATTGCGGACGCTGCACACATGGTAGAGGCGGATTATTTCGGCGTGGTATCAGGCAACAATACACCGGACAAATTTGAAAAGAGCGGGTTGACCGCCCAGAAATCCGACCATGTAGACGCCCCCATTATCACCGAATTTCCTCTCTGCATGGAATGTGAATTTATCACCTATCAGGACGGCGAATATGGCTGCGGAGTCATTGGCAAGGTCGTGAACACAACGGCAGACGAATCCGTCCTGGATGGCGACAAGGTGGATATTTCAAAGGTCTCCGCCATCGCTTTTGACCCGTACACTCACGGATATTACCGGGTAACAGAGCGTGTCGGCAACGCCTTTCAGGATGGTTTGCGGCTGAAATAACTGCGATGTTCCATGAGTCGGCGTCCTGGTTATGCTGCATATACGGGGTGTTTGTCATCTGAGATAAATAATAGGGAGCGTTGCAGAATGAAAACTGCAACGCTCCCTTTTGCCAATTCATGTAGGGATACCCTAGAACTCCCGTCTCTCGTAAAACCGGAGGGAGAGGGGATAGGACAGCCCCAGCAGCCCCAGGGAGACGGCGAGACCGGCGGCGGAGATGACCCGGCTCCCGTCAAACAGCCAGTCGAGCTCCACATCCAGGAACAGGTCGTCGGAGGACAGCAGGAATCCGGTTCCGACAAGGCAGCCAAGCATGAACAAAACGGTGATGGCGATCAAAATGCCCTTTGCCCGCTGGGGTCCCAGTCGGAAATTCAGGGGCAGCAGGATGGCCAGGAATACGCAGCCGGGGCAGAAGGACAGAAACGCAAAGAACCAATAGTCTTCCCCGGACAGGAAAGAGAGGGGGAGGAACAACAGGGCGGCAATCCCAAGGAGGATGAGGACGGTGAGATACCGCTCCTGCACCACCAGCTTCCGGCTGTCGGGGAGCAGCAGAGACAGCTGCTCGCATCGCTCCAGCTCGTAGTGCTGCATCAGGGTGTTGGGGATGAGCGCAAGCAACAGGAAGGCGAGGATACCGAACACGGACGGCCCTTCCCAGTCGGAAGCGATGATGGCGAGGACAATGTAGGTCAGGATGAGGAACAGATAGGTCTTCATCTTTTTCAGCATGGTGTATCCGTCCAGCAGCAGCAGGTATTTCATCGGGAACCCTCCTTCATCAGCAGTACGAGCAATTCTTCCAACCCCACCGGTTCTACCGTCCACCCGGCGGGGACCTTGTCCCGCTCTACCAGGGCCTGGGCGGTGAACTGGCGCGTCTCTCTGGCGAGGACGGCGGAGGGGTCCAGGGCGTCGAGCTGTTCCGGCTCGCAGTGGACCAACCCCACCCGCTCCAGCAACCGGTCCTTCTCCTCCAGAAGCACCAGCCGTCCCCGGTGGAGCAGGGCGACATAGTCGCAGATCTTCTCCAGGTCGCTGACGATATGGGAGGAGAAGATCACCGCCCGCCCCTCGTCGCAGAAGTCATAGAGCATATCCAGGATCTCCTGACGAACGGCGGGGTCCAGGCCACTGGTGGCCTCGTCCAGAACCAGCAGCCGGGCGTTGTGGGACAGGGCGGCGGCCAGGCCCAGCTGCATCTTCATTCCACGGGAGAAATCGCCGTAGTTCCGGTCCCAGGGCAGGCCCAGCCGGTCCACCTGGCTCTCCCACCCCGCCTCGTCCCAGTGGGCGTAGGCGGCGGACATGAGCCTGCCGATCTCTCTGGCGTTCAAATAGGAGGGAAAGGCCGGCTCGTCCAGCACCCAGCCGATCTCCTCCTTGAGCTGGGGGTAGGCGGCGGGGACGGATTGCCCCAGGACGGTCACAGTCCCGGCGTCGGGGCGCACCAGGTCCATCAGGAGCTTGAGGGTGGTGCTCTTCCCCGCCCCATTCTCCCCCACCAGGCCCAGGATGGAGCCGGCGGGGAGGGTCAGGTCGAGGGGCCCCAGCTGAAAGCCGGGGTAGGTCTTGGTCAGGCCGGAGATTGTAATGGCATTCATGGCTCATTCCTCCAATGTCAGTATGGTGAACATTTCTACCAGCTCGGCATTGGTCAGGCCGCAGCCGGAGGCGAGACGGGAGATCTCCTCCATCAGCCCCTCGATTTTTCGCAGGGTCTCCTCCCGGTAGAGCTGGGGGTCCCGCTGGGCCACGAAGGAGCCTTTGCCCGGCACGGTGTACACATACCCCTCCTGCTCCAGCTCGTCATAGGCCCGCTTGGTGGTGATGACGCTGATGCGCAGGTCCTTTGCCAGTCCCCGGATGGAGGGCAGCGCCTCTCCGGGAGCCAGACCGCCGGACTGGATGAGCTGTTTGATTTGGACGCAGATCTGCTCATAGATGGGCTGTCCGCTGTTGTTGGAGATCATCAGGTTCATGGGGGTCACTCCTGTTCTTTGCTGTTCATATACAGCATATACAGTTGAGGCAGGGTTGTCAAGGGGATTTTGCAAAAAAATTGAGGGAGCCAAGGAGAGATTGCCCCGTCCTCCAAATCGTGGTATAATGCCCCCATCAAGGACCGCCCCAGGGGCGGGAAAGGACGGGCGGCATGAGCAAGCAGAAGATTTTAGCTCTGCTCCGGGAGAGCGAGGGCTACCTCTCCGGGGAGGAGATGAGCCGGCGGCTGGGCATCAGCCGGGCGGCGGTGTGGAAGGCCATCGACGGCCTGCGCCGGGAGGGGTATACCATCGACTCCGCCACCAACCGGGGCTATCGCCTGTCCGCCGCTCCCGACCTGCTCACCGAGGGGGAGATACAGCCCTTCCTCCATACGGAGCGCATCGCCCGACACCTGGAGGTGTTTCAGAGCATCGACTCCACCAACAATTACCTGAAGCGGGAGGCGCAGAACGGTCTCCCGGACGGTTCGGCGGTCATAGCGGACGAGCAGACCGGGGGCCGGGGCCGCCGGGGGCGGAGCTTTTCCTCCCCCTCCGGGAAGGGCATCTATTTCTCCGTCCTGCTCCGGCCGGACGTGGCCCCGGCAGAGGCGGTGGACCTGACCGCCTATGTGGCGGTGGCGGTGTGCGACGGCATTCAGGAGGCTACCGGACTGCGCCCCCAGATCAAGTGGACGAACGACATTATCATGAACGACCACAAGGTCTGCGGCATCCTCACGGAGATGTCCATCGAGGGGGAGAGCAGCGCGCTCCAGTACGTCATCCCCGGTATCGGGGTCAACGTGAACCAACAGGCGGAGGACTGGCCGGAGGAGCTTACCGCCATCGCTGGCTCCATCGCCCAGGCGGTGGGGCATCCCGTCCAGCGGGGACGGCTGGCGGCCTGTCTGCTCAACGCCCTGGACCGCACTTACCTGGACTGGCTGGCGGGGCGGCGGCAGCCCTATCTGGAGCGCTACCGCCAGGACTGCATCACCTTGGGCCGGGAGGTCCGGCTCGTTCGCCCGGACGGGGAGACCGTCGCCCAGGCGGTGGGTATCGACGACCGGTTCGGTCTGGTCATCCGTCACCCGGACGGCCGGGAGGAGACGGTCACCTCAGGCGAGGTGTCCGTCCGGGGACTGTACGGGTATGTGTGAGGACGTTTTTGGGCTGTGGCGGGTGAAAAAATCCCACTGAGCACAGGAAAAGTGCTTGCATTTCCCATTCGCCTGTGTTAGAATCAATAACATCGCAGAATATGCCGTCTCCACTGGATGTGAGGACGTTTGACGAAAGGATGAAAAGAAAATGGAAACCGCTCAGCTCGTTCTCTCTATCATTGTGGTGATCGCGGCCGTCATTATTATCGCCGTGGTGCTGCTCCAGTCCGGCAAGAATTCCGGTCTGGCCGGCTCCCTGGGTGGCAGCTTTGACACCTATATGGGCAAGAACAAGGCCAGCTCCGCCGACGCCCGTCTGGCCCGCCTGACCAAGTGGGTCGGCCTCGTCTTTATGGTGGCCGTGCTGGTGCTCAACCTGGTGTGAGTGCAGAGAACCAAACCGACAAAAAGCCCCGCCGTGCGCGGGGCTTTTTTGCTGCCATTCTGTGCCGGAGACGGCTGTTTTTTGAAAACAGGTATCAACCGTGGCCCTGACGGGGCAGAATAGGACAGGAAAGGGGCGCGGCTCGATGAAAATTTTATTCTACGGCGCAAGAGACTACGACCACCTGTACTTTGACCCCCTGGCGGCGGAGGGGGACGATGACTGCTCCATTGACTTCCAGCCCACCAACCTGGACGGGCACACGGCGGCTCTGGCACAAGGCTATGAGGCGGTGTGCATTTTCGTCAATGCCGACTGTGGCCGGACGGTACTGGAGGTTCTGGCCGAGGCCGGGGTGAAGCTGGTGCTGCTCCGGTGCGCCGGGTACAACAACGTGGACGTGTCAGCGGCGAAGAAGCTGGGCGTCGCCGTCCTCCGGGTGCCGGGGTACAGCCCGGAGGCGGTGGCGGAGTTCGCCATGGCGCTGGCCCTGGCGGGTTGCCGGCACATCCACAAGGCCTATATCAAGGTGCGCAACAACAACTTTGCCCTGGACGGTCTGCTGGGCCGGAACCTCCACGGGGGGACGGCGGGCATCGTGGGCACCGGCAAAATCGGCGCGGCCATGGCCCGCATCTGCCACGGCTTCGGCATGGAGGTGCTGGGCTGCGACAGCTGGCGCAACCCGGCCCTGGAGGGGATCGTGACCTATGTGGGGCTGGAGGCGCTGCTCCGGCGGAGCGACCTGGTGAGCCTCCACTGTCCTCTGACAGAGGACAACTACCACATGCTAAACGGCGAGACTCTGGGGTGGATGAAGGATACCGCCATTCTGGTAAACACCAGCCGGGGCCAGCTCATCGACACGGACGCTCTGCTGGACCACCTCCGGAGGCACCGGTTCGGGGCGGTGGCTCTGGACGTGTACGAAAATGAGGAGGAGCAGGTCTTTGAAGACCTGTCGGACGACATCCTGGCTAACGACAAGGTGGCGCTGCTGCTGGCCTATCCCAACGTCATCGTCACCAGCCATCAGGCATTTTTCACCCACACCGCCCTCAGGGCGATTGCGGAGACCACCCTGGAAAACGCCAAGTCTTTTCAGCAGGGCGGGCCGCTGCCGAACCGGGTGGAGTGAGGGTCGGCGGTGGGGAAAATGCGCCTCCGCCCACGGACATCGTTCACAAATCGTTCCCAAACTCCTCACAAATTCTTCATGCACTTTCGGGGCGGCTCTGGTATACTTCTCATTGTCAGGAACGAAGCATTCAACAAACATCCTCCTTTCTTTTCTCTCTCTTTTCTCTCTCAATGCACAGCCCGGCGGGATCAACTCGCCGGGCTGTGTATTTGTGCGGTCTGGGGCTCCCCGTCCATCCGCCCATTTTTCAGAAAGGACTGCCCTTCCGGACGAAACCATGCTATAATAGGGGCAGCAATCGCGGGATCGCCCCGCAAAATCGGATAAAGGAAAGACTGCATGGAAAATTTACAGAAGATCGCCGTCCTCATCGATGCGGACAACACCCAGCTCTCCAAGATGGAGGCGCTGCTCCACGAGGTGTCCACCTATGGCCGCATCGTGCTGAAAAAGGCCTACGGCAACTGGAAAAAGCCGGCGCTGAAAAACTGGGAAAACGAGGTCAAGCGGCTCGCCATCAAGGCGGAGCAGCAGTTTGACTATGTGGCGGGCAAGAACACCACGGACATCGCCCTGTCCATCGACGCCATGGACCTGCTCCACGAGCGGACCTACGACGCCTTTGTGCTGGTCTCCAGCGACAGCGACTATACCCCCCTGGCCATCCGGCTCCGGGAGTCCGGGGCCTATATCATCGGTGCAGGGGTGACCACCACGCCGGAGTCCTTTAAGAACGCCTGCGATGACTTCATCCTGCTGGAGTACGTCTCCCAGGCAGAGGAGGGGGAGCCGGCGGAAAAGCCCGCGCCCGAAGCTACCGCCTCCGGCCAGCGGCAGACCGACCGACGGGGGAGCAAACAGACGCCTCCCGCCCCTCACATCGAGGAGATTCACAACCTCCTGCGCATCGCCTGGGACAGATTCCAGGACGACGAGGGTTTCGTCAACGTGGCCTCCGCCGGGCACTACCTCAAGCGGGCCAAGCCGGACTTCAACTGCAAGACCTACGGCTACGCCAAGCTGTCCGAGCTGCTGACCGCCTTTCCCCAGAAGTATCAGGTGGAACGCAAGGTGCGGGGCAGCGGCACCGCCGTCTATTACAAATGCCGCTAGGGACAAAAACGGCTGGCGCAGCAGAGCGTCCAGCCGTTTTTGATTTATTTGGGGGAGAAAGCCGTCAGGCGACCGCCCTGTTTTTCCAATACCGCATCTCTCCCACAATGCCCACCACAATGGAGATCACAACGACGCAGAACCAGAAGTAGAACTCGTACATCGTCGTGTAAAATCCGACGCCGCTGTCATAGGGGATCTCCTGATAGGTGAGCTTATTTACCGGGATGCTCAGAAGCAGGCCCAGGAAATAGCCTGTCGTCATGCAGCCTGCGGCGATATTGTAATTGAGCAGCCGGACAATGAGCACCGGGACCCAGTAAAAGAGAAAGCCCCTGTTCGCCGCCCAGTCGAAGGGATAAAAGGGGTTGTCCGTCCCCATGGTCGCCACAATCAGCAGATAGAGCAGGTAAAACACCAGAAACACCAGCATATGGACGGCGGCGCCGGCGAAGCGGTGCTGACGGCCCTTTTCAATCAAATCGGTCCTTTTCATCCTTTGCAGCTCCTTTCCAGGTACCAAATCAGCTAATATCCTCTTTTTTTAGTATAACGGACATCGCCCACATATGCAAACAGTTGAGCAAAACTGTAAGAAGTTTTAAGGTGTGCGCGGCACACGATGGAGCGCTGCACCATACGACAGGAAAACGCCGCTGCGGAGCGATACCGCAGCGGCGTTTCTCTCGTTGATACAGACAGTTTTTCTCAGAAATCCGCGCTGCCCACAGTGCGGGGATGGGGCAGAACGTCCCGGATGTTGGAGATGCCGGTTAAATACATGATGAGCCGCTCAAAGCCCAGGCCGAACCCGGCGTGGCGGCAGCTGCCGTAGCGCCGGAGGTCGAGATACCACCAGTAGTCCTCCTGCTTCAGCCCCAGCTCGTCCATCCGGGCCTGGAGCAGGTCCAGCCGCTCCTCCCGCTGGCTGCCGCCGATGATCTCCCCGATGCCGGGCACCAGGCAGTCCGCCGCAGCCACCGTCTTGCCGTCCTCGTTCATCCGCATATAGAACGCCTTGATCTCCTTGGGATAGTCGGTGACGAACACCGGGCGCTTGAAGTATTCCTCGGTGAGATACCGCTCGTGCTCCGTCTGAAGGTCACAGCCCCAGGAGACGGGGTAGTCGAACTTCCTGCCGGACTTCCGGAGGATGTCCACCGCCTCGGTGTAGCTCACCCGGCCAAACTCGGAGGAGGCAACGTGCTCCAGTCGCTGCACCAGCCCCTTGTCCACAAAGGAGTTGAAGAAGGTCATCTCCTGGGGGCATTTCTCCATGACGGTGCGGATGACGTATTTCAGCATCTCCTCCGCCAGATCCATATCGTCGTCCAGGTCGGCAAAAGCGATCTCCGGCTCGATCATCCAGAACTCGGCGGCGTGGCGCTGGGTGTTGGAGTTCTCCGCCCGGAAGGTGGGGCCGAAGGTGTAGACGTTGCCAAAGGCCATGCAGAAGCTCTCCACGTTCAGCTGGCCGGAGACGGTCAGGTTGGCGGGCTTGCCGAAGAAGTCCTTGCTGTAGTCCACCGTGCCGTCCGGGAGCCGGGGCGGATTGTCCATGTCCAGGGTGGTCACCTGGAACATCTCCCCTGCGCCCTCGCAGTCGGAGGCGGTGATGATGGGGGTATTGACATAGACGAAGCCCTTGTCTTGGAAGAAGCAGTGGATGGCGTGGGCGGCCACGGAGCGCACCCGGAAGGCGGCGGAGAACAGATTCGTCCGGGGCCGCAGGTGCTGGATGGTGCGCAGGTACTCCACCGTATGCCGCTTCTTTTGCAGGGGATAGTCCGGGGCGGAGACGCCCTCCACCTGGATATCGGCGGCCTTCAGCTCGAAGGGCTGCTTGGCCTCCGGGGTCAGGACGAACACGCCCTGAATGACGAAGGAAGCCCCTACATTCTGATGGATGATCTCGTCATAGTTGGCGATCTTCTCCTTCTCCGCCACCACCTGGAGGGGGGAGAAGCAGCTGCCGTCGTTCAGGGATAAAAAAGCAAAGCTCTTGAGGTTGCGAATGGTTCTGGCCCAGCCGCAGACGGTAATGGTCTTACCTTCATAGAGGGGGCCGTCCGCATAGAGCCGGGAGATGGTGATGCGCTCCAATATAACTCACTCCTATCCGTCGGAAACGATTTTTCAAGGGCCGTCCGGCGGTCAAACTCATGGGACAATTATATACGGATTTCCCTGTTTTGGCAAGGGATTTGACGAAGGGTGGCCGATATCTGCGTCTGACGGCATAGGGGAGCGGGCAGGGCCCGGCGGGACGCGGCGGCCCCAGCGCACCCCCCCCCCACGACGGGGGGGGGACCGAACGCTGG
>JAJBTD010000018.1 GCA_020861055.1 Clostridiales bacterium
GCTTCCCAGGTGAAAGCGACAAAATCCAGCGCCATCTCCACCTCCGGCAGAAACGCCTTGAGCAGCAGGGCGTTGGAGATGACGCAGATGTCGGTGCAGAGCCCTACCAGAGTGATTTTCTCGATCGGCTCCTCCCGGTCCGCCGCCCGGAGCAGGGCGCCCAGGCCACGGGAGGCAAAGGTTTCCTTATCCACCGGCGTCTCTCGGCGCAGCGGCTCCAGGGACGGGGCCAGCTCCCAGCCATAGGTGCCCTGAATACAGTGGGGGACGGGGAGCTTTTTGCCCTCCTGGGTGTTCAGGTAGTCGAAGCTGTGGGTGTCCCTGGTGAAGATCACCCGCCCGTCAAAGCGCCGTACCTTCTCCACCACACGGGGAAGAATGGCCACCGCCTCCGGCGTACCCAGGGCGCCGTCGATGAAGTCGTTCTGCATATCTACTACGACCAGAATGTTCTGCATGGTGATCGCTCCTTTTTTATACACAATTTGATGCCGCCTGTCACTTTCCCAACGCCTGGCGGAGATAGGGATTGCTCTGCCGCTCCCGCTCCAGGGTGGAGGCGGGGCCGTGACCGGGGAGGACGGTGTAATCTCCCTCCAGCTGCCCCAGCTTGGCCAGAGAGGCCAGCATGGCCTGAGGGTCGCTGTCTGCGAAGTCTGTCCGGCCGCAGGAGCCTGCAAACAGGGTGTCCCCGGTGAACAGCAGCTCCTCCACCTGGTAGGTCAGCCCGCCGGAGGTGTGGCCCGGCGTCTCCAGAACGCGGATGGCATGGCTTCCCAGGGCCACGGTGTCCCCCTCGGACAGAAAGCGGACATTGTCCACCCCCTTGAGCCCCTCCTCGCCGATGGCGGAGATATGGAAGTTGGTGGGGCTGGCGGGGTAGTCCCGGCGGCTGATATAGACCGGGATGGGGCCGGAGGCGGACAAAAAGCCGGGGACGCCGTCCACATGGTCAAAATGACCGTGGGTCAGCAGGATCATGGACGGGGTATAGCCCTCCTCCCGGAGCAGGCCGCAGAGCCGCTCTCCGCTGTCGCCGGGGTCGATGACGGCGGCCATATGGGTGGCCTCGTCACCCAGAAAATAACAGTTGGTGGAGACAAAGCCCACCGTGACAGAGCGAAGGTACATGGTCGATTCCTCCGGTTTCCATTTTTGAAATGGGGGTGCGCCTCTCACATCCCGTCCGTGTCAAACACCAGGGTCACAGGCCCGTCGTTGACCGACGCCACCTGCATATCCGCCCCAAATTCCCCGTGCTCCACCGAGAAGCCCAGCGCCCGGCAGTCGGCCAGAAACGCCTCGTACAGGAGAATCGCCAGCTCCGGGCGGGCGGCGTGGGAAAAGCCCGGACGGCGGGAGCGGAGGTCGGCGTAAAGGGTGAACTGGCTCACCACCAGCAGCGACCCGCCCACGGCGGCCAGGTTCCGGTTCATCTTGCCGTTCTCGTCCTCAAAGACCCGGCAGCCGCAGATCTTGTCCGCCAGACGGCGGGCCTGCTCCTCCGTGTCCTCCGGGCCGACCCCCAGCAGGACGAGAAAGCCCCGGCCGATCTTTCCCCGCACCTGGCCGCCGATGGCGACCGAGGCGGAGGAGACACGGGTGACCACTGCTCGCATAACATTTCCTCCTTCTGCGGGCGGGCGGCTCAGCCCCCGGCCCGCTTCACGTCGATGACCCCGGAGATGCCGTGGAGCTTGCGCATGACGCTCTGGAGCTCCTCCAGGTTTTTCACCATCACCAGCGCGGTGATGAGGGCGTAGCCGTCGGGCATGCCCTTGGCAATGAGGGAATCCACCCGCACCTTGGCGGCGGAGAGGGTGGCGGCGATGTCCAGAAACAGGTTCTGCCGGTCCTTGGCGGAGATGCTCAGGCTGGTCTGATACCCCTCCTGCTCGCTGGGGCCCCAGGAAACCGCCAGCCAGCGGCCCTGCTCCGCCCCCTTCCGCCGCTCCGGGGCGGCATTGGGGCAGTCCTGCCGGTGGACGGAGATGCCGTAGCCTCTGGTGACGAAGCCGATGACCGGGTCGCCAGGGACGGGGGTGCAGCACTTGGCGAACTTCACCATGCAGTTGTCCAGCCCCTCCACGATAATGCCGTTTTTGGAGTAGGTGATCTTTTTCTGGGGCAGCGGGGCCAGCTCCCGGTTGCCCGCCACCTGCATATTCTGGACAGCGGGCTCCTCCTGCTGGAGGGCGGCCAGCCGCTCCTTCTCCTCCCGGCTGATGCGGAGCATCTCCTCTCGGATGCGGGAGACCGCCTTGGCGCTGGTGATGCCCCCGTAGCCGATGGCGGCGTACAGGTCGTCCAGACTGCCGTACCGGGCCTTTTTCAGCACCCGGGGCAGCACCTCCTCCCTGGTGATGTCGTTGATGCTAAAGCCCGCCCGTTTCAGCTCGGACTCGAAGGCAGCCCGGCCGGTGGCGATGTTCTCGTCCCGGCGCTCCCGCTTGAACCACTGGCGGATTTTGTTTCTCGCCTCGTTGCTCTTGCAGATTTTCATCCAGTCCCGGCTGGGGCCTCTGGCGTTTTTGGAGGTGAGTACCTCCACAATGTCCCCGTTGTGCAGGGCGGAATCCAGAGTGACGATGCGCCCGTTCACCTTGGCCCCCACCATCCGGTTGCCCACGGCGGAGTGGATGGCGTAGGCGAAGTCGATGGGGGTGGCTCCGGCGGGCAGGTTGACCACGTCCCCCTGGGGGGTAAAGACGAATACCTCGTCAGCGAACAGGTCCACCTTTAGGCTCTTGACAAACTCCTCTGCGTCGGAGTTCTCCTGGCTCTCCAGCAGGCGGCGGATCCACTCATAGGACTCGTCGCCCCCCAGGGGCTGTGCCCCGGCCTGCTGTTTATACTTCCAGTGGGCGGCGATGCCGTACTCCGCCGTCTCGTGCATCTCCCAGGTGCGGATCTGCACCTCAAAGGGGATGCCCTCCCGGCCGATGACGGTGGTGTGGAGGGACTGGTACATATTGGGCTTGGGGGTGGAGATATAGTCCTTGAACCGGTCAGGCACCAGGTTGAACATATTGTGGACAAAGCCCAGCACCTTATAGCAGTCCTCCACCGTGTTCACGATCACCCGCAGGGCGTACAGGTCGAAGATCTCCGACATGGTCTTCTGCTTGGTGTAGATCTTCCGATAGACGGAGTAGATGGATTTGACGCGGGAGTGGATGGTGCACTCCACCCCCTCCTTGGCCAGCCGCTCTTTGATTTGGTTCTGAACCTTGATCAAAAATTCCTGCTGATGGGCGGTGAGGGCGGCCAGCTCCTCCTCGATCTCCCGGTAGCCCACCGGGTCCAGGTATTTCAGAGACAGGTCCTCCAGCTCCCACTTGATGCGCTGCATGCCCAGCCGGTGGGCGATGGGGGCGTAGATCTCCATCGTCTCCAGGGACTTCTCCCGCTGCTTCTTGGGGGACTGGTACTGCATGGTGCGCATATTGTGCAGCCGGTCGCACAGCTTGATGAGCACCACCCGGATGTCCTTGCTCATGGCCAGGAGCATTTTCCGCAGGTTCTCCATCTGCTTCTCTTCCATGGAGACGTACTGCACCCGGGTCAGCTTGGTGACCCCCTCCACCAGATCGGCCACGGTAGGGCCGAACTGGGCGGCGATCTCCTCGTGGGTGGCCTTCGTGTCCTCGATGCAGTCGTGGAGGAGGGCGGCGATGAGGGAGTCGGTGTCCAGCTTCAGATCCGCTACAATGTCCGCCACCGCCAGGGGATGGGTGATATAGGGCGTCCCGTCCCGGCGCAGCTGCTTGGAGTGGTGGTTGTCCGCATAGTGAAAGGCGTCCCGGAGCCGTTGGCAGTCCAGATTGGGATTGTAAGCCAGCACCTTTTCCTCTAACGCCTGATAGCTCTCCAGAATAGGGTCCATAAGTTGCTCCTCCCTTCAACGGCCTTGCTCTTGTCAGGAACGGGCCGGGGATGATATGATCGATCAGCCCTCCGCCCGTTTCCGGCGGAGACGGATGAGAATTTCTGAGGCCTCCAGATCGACCTTCTGGTCGGTCTTGCGAATGGTGACGGTGATGCTGTTCCGGTTGCCCCGGAGGTCGATGAGCCCCCGCTCACGGAAGACCTCCAGACAGACCATGGTGCGGCCCAGAGCCTCCTGACGGCCGGAGGTGCGGGAGATATTCTGTGAGAGCCGCAGGGGGTTCTCCCGCAGGCCGGAGCCGCTGTGACTGAGATAGCGCCAGACGGCCACAAAATCCCCCCGGTCCGGAATGAGCCGCTCCAGCTCCGCCACGGTCAGGGCCGAGCCCGCCCGATAGCGGCGGTAGAGGGCCTCCTCCGGCAGCATCCGGGCAGAGCGGCAGTCGGTAATCTGGAGCTGGACGGAGCGAATCCCCCGAAACTCGTTGATCTGAGCGTGAAAGGCCACATCCACCTGCCGTCCCAGCGCCAGATGGGCGTCCTCCGGGGTGGCGGAGAAGAAAATGCCGTCCAGCAGCGCGCCGTTCTTGCGGAGCTGGAGCCGGGTGTGCCGCCCGCCGCCCACGCGGGAGAGGCCCGTCACCGTGGCCTGCTCCAGCACGAACACCGGGCTGGGATTGCCCGCCCCGTGGGGCTCCAGCAGCTCCAGGGCCTGAATCTGCTCCAGAGTCAGCAGCCGGGCGTCCGGGAGCAGCACATCTGCCGTCAGGGCGGTGTCGGCAGGATTGGCGGCGTACCACTCCTGCGCCAGAGCGCTCATCTTGTCCCGAAAGGCGGGGATGTTCTCCTCCCGGATGGTGAAGCCCGCCGCCAGCTCATGGCCGCCGAAGCCCTCCAGCAGCTCGCTGCACTGTTCCAGGGCGTGGAACAGGTTGAACTGTCCCCAGGAGCGGCAGGAGCCCTTGCCCCGGCCGTCCTCCAGGCAGATCATGAACGCCGGGACCTTGTATCGCTCGGTCAGCCGGGAGGCGACGATGCCCGTCACCCCCTGGTGCCACCGGGGGCTGGCCAGGACGATGGCCCCCTGCGCGGCCTCCGGGTGCCGGGCCAGATGGTCCAGGCACTCCTCGTAAATCTCCGATTCCACCGCCTGCCGGTCCCGGTTCAGGGCGCAGAGCTGTCTGGCCCGGTTCTCTGCCTCTGCGGGGTCGCGGGTCAGCAGGAGTCGGGCGGCCAGCTCCGGACAGCCCATCCGCCCGGCGGCGTTGATACGGGGGGCAAGGGAAAAGCTCACCGTTCCCGCCGTGACCGCGCGGCCCTCCTGCCCCGCCTCCCGGAGCAGGGCGGTGAAGCCGGGGCGGCTCCCCCGCTCCAGCCGGGCCAGGCCCAGAGAGACGATGGCCCGGTTCTCCCCCTGGAGACGCATCACGTCCGCCACGGTACCTACGGCGGCCAGGTCGCAGTATTCCAGCAGCACCGCCTCCCGGCGGGCGGGGGTCGTCATGGCCAGGGCCAGCTTCAGCGCCACCCCCACTCCCGCCAGGGCGTCGTCCGGATAGGTGCAGTCCGGCCGGTGGGGGTCCACCACCGCCACGGCAGCCGGAAGCTGCTCCTTACATTCGTGGTGGTCGGTGACCACCACGTCTATCCCCAGGGAGGCGGCCAGGGCCACCTCCTCCACGTTGGTGATGCCGCAGTCCACCGTGACGATCAGAGTCACCCCCTGCGCGCCCAGGGCCCGGACAGCGGCGCTGTTCAGAGAATAGCCCTCGGTGAGCCGATTGGGGATGTAGGAACGCACGTCGCCCCCCCGCTCCGCGAGAAAGGCGGTGAGCAGGCAGGTGGCGGTGATACCGTCCACGTCGTAGTCGCCGTAGACGCAGATCCGCTCGCCCTGCTCCAGCGCCTTTGTCACCCGGGCCGCCGCCCGATCCATGTCCCGGAGCAGGAATGGGTCGTGGAGCAGAGCCGCGTCCCGGCGGAGGAAGCTCCGTGCCTCCTCCGGGGTGGCGCAGCCCCTGGCGCTGAGCACCAGTGCAGCCAGTGCGGGAATCCCGGCCTCCTCCAGGGCGGCGGCGCCCTCCGGGTTCCCCGGCAAAATGTGCCATTTGTCATACTTCATCGTAAAGCCTCATACCATCGGATCCGGCCGTCTGCCAACGGCCATTGAAAATGATTTACCCTGTATTATAGCAAAACCGCCCTCATATGACAAGGGATTCTCTCTCATTTTGCGCTCAGGCGGGCCTGGGGGCAAACGGAGGGCCTGCCGCCCGCAAAAGCGGGGGCAGGCCCTTTTTGGTTCCCTTCCGGAGCCGCCGTCGGTCAATGGCTGACTGCGCTCAGCGGCTTCTTCTGCGTCTCCTGCGGTTGGTGCAGACATACACCGCTGCGGCGGTCGCCATGACGATGAGGCCCGTGACGATGTACATCGTGGTGCCGGTCCCGCCGGTGAGGGGCAGCTCGTACTCCTTGTAGTTGAGGATGTAATAGTCGTCGCCCTGACTGTCGGTCTGGAGCAGGCCGTTCTCGCCGAAATCTGTGATTGTGACCGTATTGTGCGCCGTATCTACCTCCACGACCCAGTAATTGGTGGCGGGCAGGACGTAGCCGGTGGGCGCGGTGGTCTCGTACAGGTAGTAGGTGCCGGATTCCAGCAGTACGTCGGTGGTGTCGCCGGTCTCATTTCCCTGCTCGTCGAGCACCGGTTCCGTAAACGTCACCGTGCCGTCATCGGCGCTGGTCGCCGTGTAGAGCGGGCTGGCGAACAGGTTCGGCGTACCGTCGCTGCCCACGTCGCCCGCGCTGTACAGCTCGAACACTGCGCCGCTCAGACCCGTCGCGTTCTCCGCGTCGAAGTCGTCGCCTGCGACCTTGGTGAAGGACAGGGGCAGCTTCTTGGCGTTCTTGACGGTCATGTGGTCGGTACACACGGTGTTGTAGGCCGTGGGGTCAGTCTTGATATCCTTATTCGCCTCATCGGCCGTGGGGACGTTCAGGACCCACGCGGGACAGGTCTTGCCGTTCAGCGTCACAGTGCCCGTATCACCATAGCTTACGATGTTCGTGCCGGTGGCGGAGGCTTCGTCCAGCTCATAGCTGTCGTCCGCATCGATCTCCACGACAACGTACACCTTGAAGTACAGGAGGTCCTCAAACGTACAGGTCGTCTCGTTCGCCTCCAGCGTTATGGTTTGCAGCGGATCGTCCGTCACCTCAAACTCATCGCTCGATGTGTACGGGCCATACAAGGCGAAGGTGGTGCCCGCCTCCAGGTTGCTGTTGTCGCTGGTTTGCTTGGTGATCGTCAGGTCTCTGTAGATCACCAGGCCGAGGTCTTCCGCCAGGTTCCACTCCTCGTTGCTGTACAGGAAGAACTTCTCGGAGTAGGCGGTGGTGCTCCCCGTGGTGATGGTGTCCTTGCCGCTGTAATAGGTGCTCACGCCACTCTCGGTGTCGGTAACGACGACTCTGAAATTGCTGTCGGTGAGCCGTTCGTTGCCGTCGGTGTACAGGTCGTCCGGGTCGTAGGATTTCACATCGGTCGTGGCGGTGGTCAGGCTGTACTTGATGCTGTTGTCGCCGGCGATCGTCGCCACCAGCCGGTACCATGCGGCGTTGGAGGAGCCCGCCAGGGCGGTCCAGTTGATGCCGTCGTCGCCGTAGGGGTTGGTCAAGCTGCTGATGTTCGCCGTGGTGAGCTCATCGAACAGGAACCGCCAGGGGTTGGTCGAGCCGCTCAGGCTGTCATTGTCTCTGTCCGAAACCACGCTGCCCTGATAGGTCTCCAGGGTGACGGTGATGCTGTTCAGCAGGGTAGTCACCACACTGTAGTTGGTATAGGTGCTCTTTCTGCTGTTGTAGGTCGAAGCCGTGTTCTCTTCCGTGCCGCCAACATCCGTGCTGGAATCATAGGCGGACGGGGTCACGTCCTCGCTCTCCTGCACGCCGTCGCCGTCCACGTCGATCCAGGCCATGCCGCCCACGCCTACCGTCTCCGTCTCCAGCAGCACATAGACATAGTTGCTGGAGAGTTTGTATTCAGTCGTGCCTGTGGTGGTGGCGTTCCCCAGGTAGTAAAACACCTTAAAATCGTTGTAGGTCGCCAGGTGCGCCTTGGACTCGGCGTCCGCCGTCTTCATCACCGGCACCAGGGTCTTGTAGATCAGCTGCAGCGTCGCCTGGGGGGCCAGCATCACCGAGCTGTCAAATTCGACGGCGAATGCGGTGATGTCACTCTTGTCGTCACTCTTGTCGTCGCTATAATCGTCCGCCTTCACCCAGCCGGTGCCTTCCGTGCTCGCCACGGCTGCGCTATACGCGCTCTCCATGGTGGTGATGTCGTCGTCGTCGCTCAGCTCGCCCGTGTAGTACCAGAGCGTATAGTAGCTATCATCGTACGTCTTCGTATCTCCTGCTGCGTCGGTGATCGTCACAGAGGTGATTCTGTCAAAGTTCAGGCTCCAGTTCTTGGTGATGCCGTTGTTGCTGGCGCCGCCCTCCTTCGGCACGATGTCCATGATGACGATGTTCTTATCGTACGTGGAGGTATCCCTGTTGGTCACAGTCAGGCGGAAGTTTGCGTAGCCCTTGCCGTAATCGTCCTCAGACGTGACGGTAGTCACCTTTCCGCCGTCGCTGCCGTGATACCAGTCGTCGCCGTCCTGGTCGCCCTGCACCTCCTTCAGCGCATAGACGCCCGCCTGCCCCTGATAGGTGATGTCCGCACTGTCGTTGACGTAGCCATAACCCGTCACGTTCAGCGCAGTCATCAGCTCCGCCAGCTTCGCTCCCTGCGTCGAGGTCTCGTCCAGCGCCCCGGCCCAGGAATAGAGGCTGCCCATAAAGGCGGAACCCGCCTCGTTGTCGTGGTACTTATTGCCCTCTGTCGCGCTGGTCACCCACACGTAGTTGATCAGGCTGCCGCTGGTGCTCAGGTAGTTGAGCACTGTGCTGTCCACCTGGGCCTCCAGGGTGATGGTGACCTCCTCGCCTGCCGCCAGGCTGCCAGTAGTCTGGATTGCGACCAGGGTGTACCCGTCCGAGGTCTTGTGATACACGGTGTCGATTTTGAGGGTGCTCTTGTCGTTGGTGCTGCCAGTGATGGTCACGTTGGCGTAGACGTCGCCGTCGGTCACCGCCACCAGGCCCTGGGGCAGCAGGTCGAGAATGATTGGGTTGTCCAAGGCCAGACTGCTGGACGAGTTGCTCACCGTGATGGTGTAGAGCAGCTTATCGCCGATCTTCGCGACCTTCCCTCCGCTCTCATCCTCCACCGTCTTTTCAACAGCGATCACCGGCGCGGTGACGTTGGGAACCGCGGTGTCCCACGTATCGGAGGCCATCATCGTTACGGTGCTGCTGCCGGTGGCTCTTTCAGTGGGCCAGTTGGTATAGTTGTAGGTGACGCTGGCGCTGTTCCGGATCGTCGCCACCGCGTAGTAGTCCAACGTTCCGCCGTTCTGCTGGTCGATCTTCATCACCACGCCCACCGTGTTGCCGGTGGTGGAGCTGACCTTGAAGTTGCTGCCCAGCTGGTAGCCGGTGGATGTCTCAAGCCCCTCGTCGTACCAGGTTACGGTGAAGCGGACCGATTTTACGCTGCTGTTCGGCGTGACCGTCCAGTATTCACCGGTCATATCGGTGAGGACTGCCGTTTCACTATACGTCACGGCGTCGTCCGCGGCGTAGAAGGTCACCGTCGCCTTAATGCTGGGCGAGAAGGTAGACGCGCTCCCGGTGTTGAAGACCAGGCTGCTATAGTCGTAGGTGGCATCGATGGGGATGCTCACCGACTGGATGGTGTACTCGTTGTCCAGGTAAGCCGCGTTGTTGGCGGTTTCCTTGGTCGCATTTGCGCTCAGGCCGCTCCAGGTTTCAGTCACCGTCAGGCCGCTGTCCGTCAGGGTCAGGCCGTTGATGGGGCCGGAGGCCGTCACGGTCACGTCCAGGCTGTACTCCAGGGTGGCCTCGCTGGTGAGGATGTCGTGCTCCAGCGCCGTCGTCCCCGTCTTGGTGAGGGTCAGGTCATAGCTCTGGGCCACGTTTTTGAAGGTGCCCGGAGCGCTCCGCGTCTTGGTTCCGTCGCTGTCCACCACGACGATCTGGTTCC
>JAJBTD010000072.1 GCA_020861055.1 Clostridiales bacterium
CATCTATTGCTTTGCGGACGGCGATACGGGCCGGATCTACGGTCGCTATCGAAAAATGACCGAGGGGGACTTTTCCGGTATCCTGACGCGGGGCGGGACCATCCTTGGCTCCTCCCGGCAGCCCTATAAGCAGATGCGGCTCCCGGACGAAAACGGACTGGACAAGGTGGAAGCCATGAAGGACACCTACCGGAACCTGGGTCTGGACTGTCTCGTTATTCTGGGAGGAAACGGCACCCATAAAACCGCCAATCTGCTCCGTGAGGAGGGGCTGAATGTGGTCACCCTCCCCAAGACCATCGACAACGATATCTGGGGCACTGACATGACCTTCGGTTTTCAGAGCGCCGTCAACATTGCCACCGACGCCATCGACTGTATCCATACCACCGCCGCCTCCCACGGCCGGGTATTCATCGTGGAAGTCATGGGACACAAGGTGGGATGGCTGACCCTTCACGCGGGGCTGGCCGGCGGAGCGGATATCATTCTTCTGCCGGAGATCCCCTATGACGTGGACAGGGTCGCCGCCGCCATTGAAAAGCGAGATCGGGCGGGCAAACGGTTCACCATCCTGGCAGTGGCGGAGGGTGCGATCAGTCGGGAGGACGCCGCCCTGAGCAAAAACGAGCGAAAGGCGGAGCAGAGGCGCTATCCCTCCGTCTCCTACAAGCTGGCAGATCAGATTTTGGAAAAGACCGGCAAGGAGGTCCGCATCACCGTTCCCGGCCACACCCAGCGGGGCGGCTCTCCCTGTCCCTATGACCGCGTGCTGGCCTCCCGGCTGGGAGCGGCGGCGGCAGGGCTGATTCTGGAGGGGAAATTCGGTTTCATGGTAGGCATCGTGAACGGAGAGATCGTCCCTGTCCCCCTCTCAGACGTGGCCGGGCGGCTGAAAACGGTTCCCCCGGACAGCTCCATCATCCGGGAGGCCAAGCGGATCGGCATCAGCTTCGGGGATTGAGCCGTCCCCCCCGCCCAAGGCGGCGGAGTCATTTTGAAACCAGGCGGCCCTGAATTCCCGCCCCATTTCTGTTGACGGAGCGGGAAAAGCCGCCTATAATAGAACGCAGAAGTCTGTGTATGGATAAGACCAACAGGTTCCGGCCGGATTCATGGCGAAACCGTATCCATTGATCCGATGCCGCAAGAAATCTATTCTGTGAAAGGATTCCTGCATTATGAAACAAATCGTTACCGCCCCTGGGGCGCCCGCTGCGCTCGGCCCCTACTCCCACGCCGTTCAGGCGGGAGATTTTCTCTTTACCTCCGGCCAGGTGCCTCTGGTGCCGGAGACGGGCAAGCTGGTTGGGGACACCATCGAGGCTCAGGCAAACCAGGTGCTGGACAATCTGGAGCAGGTTCTGAACGCCGCCGGCCTGACCTTTGCAAACGTAGTCAAGACCACCGTATTCCTGACCGATCTGGCAGATTTTGCCTCAGTCAACGCCATTTATGCCACCCGTTTCCCCTCCGCTCCTCCCGCCCGCTCCTGCGTCCAGGTAGCGGCGCTGCCTGCGGGGGCAAAAATGGAGATGGAGCTGATCGCCGTCAAATAAGGGCGGCGGGATTTCCCACTCATTTTCTCCCCTCCGAGTACCGATTCGGAGGGGAATCTCTTTGCCATACCGTATCGCACAAATTTGGAACCTGTCGTTTTCTGTAGACTTGTGCTTTCTTTCTCTTGCGCCCGCCTTTTTGTTATGGTAAACTTAAAAAGCGACCCGGTATGCGGTGGGGGCGACGTCCCAATGTCGAATCCTGCCGGAAACGGGCGGCGTAAATTTCTTCCGGTTCTTTTCCCCCGGCGCTGTTCATAGGCTGGGGTGCTATATTTGGCCTGTGCTGCCGCTGGGTATGGTGATCTCTCTTGGTTTTTTCGAGCCTGATTTTTGTATTCGCCTTTTTACCCCTGAATCTGTTGTGTTACCATCTGGTGCCGGGAATCAAGGCAAAAAATATCGTCATGCTCTGCTTTTCCCTGGTGTTCTACGCCTGGGCAGGGCCAAAATATGTGCTGCTGCTGGTGGGGATGACCCTGGCGGACTGGCTGTTCTGCCTGGGGATGGACCGGGCCGGGAGCGGCTACCGGTTCCGCAGGCTCTGCCTGATCGGCGCGCTGGCGGTCAACCTGGGGCTGCTGTGCATCTTTAAGTATCTGGGCTTTCTGCTGGACACTTCCAACAGCTGGTTCGGCTGGCCGGAATCGGTCCCGGAGATCGTCCTGCCCATCGGCATCAGCTTTTACACCTTCCAGCTCATCAGCTATGTGGTGGACGTATACCGCCGGGAGGTACAGGCGCAGCGGAGCTTTTGGAAACTGCTGTTGTATGTCAGTCTCTTCCACCAGTGCATCGCCGGCCCCATCGTCCGCTATCAGGACGTGGCGGACGAGATCGACTACCGCACCGTCTCCCGAAAGGACATGGCGGAGGGGTCCGCCCGGTTCGTGGTGGGTCTGGCGAAAAAGGCCATGCTGGCAAATCCCTGCGGAAATCTGGCGGATACCTTTCTGGTGTCCTCCTCCGCCACGGCGGCGGAGGCCCTGTCCACCCTGTCCGGACGTTCCACCCTCTCCCTGTGGCTGGGGGTGCTGGCCTATACCCTTCAAATCTATCTGGACTTCTCCGCCTACTCGGATATGGCCATCGGCATGGGGCGGATGATTGGCTTCCACTATCGGGAAAACTTCAATTATCCGTACGTCGCAAAGTCGGTCACGGAGTTCTGGCGTCGGTGGCATATGTCGTTGAGCAGCTTCTTCCGGGATTATGTCTATATCCCCCTGGGGGGCAACCGGTGCAGTACCCTGTGCCATTTGCGGAATATGGCGGTTGTCTGGCTGCTCACCGGACTTTGGCACGGGGCGGACTGGAACTTTATCCTGTGGGGGCTGTACTACCTCATCTTCCTGATTCTGGAGAAGTACGTCATAAAGGGTGCTCTGGAACGGACGCCCTCCCTCCTGCGCCATTGCTACCTGCTGCTGGTGGCGGCGGTAGGCTGGCTCATTTTCCGGACCACCGATCTGCCCAGTCTTTGGGCAGCCCTCAAGGGGCTGGTGGGCATTGGCGTCTCCGCCTACGATCTGGAGACGGTCATCCAGCTCAGAAGCAATTTCGTCTTTCTCATCGTAGCTATCCTGGCCTGCACGCCTCTGGCCCGCAACCTCTACCGGAGATCGAATCGGGCTGTCGCCGGGATGCCGGTGCTGCAAAAGGCGTGGACAGTGGTTCAGTGCGCCGTTCCGGTGCTGCTGCTCATTCTCTCCACTGCCGCGCTGGTGGGAGATCAGTACAATCCCTTCCTCTATTTCCGTTTCTAAGGTGGTGTCATTCATGGCGGACGGCAAGCGGCCCTCCCCCGTTCAGAGCCTCAAGCATCTGATCAATCGCATTCAGTGGCGGGCCTACGCCTTTTTCCACCGCTCCAGTCAGGAACCCTACGCTCTCTATGAGGAGCACGCCCCCCGGAAAAGGGCGAGGGGCCTGCGCCCCCGGATCGTCACCTTTGGGGTGGCGCTGGCTGCCTTTACCATTCTGGCCATGATCGTCCCCCTACGCCCCACCTATTCGGAGCAGGAGCGGCGCAACCTGACGGAGTTCCCGGAATTCTCCCTGAGTGCCGTAGCGGACGGCAGCTATTTTGAGGACATCAGCACCTGGTTCGCGGACACCTTCCCCCTGCGGGATGCCTTCCTCACCCTGCAAAACAGTGTGGAACGGCTCTATGGCATCCAGACCCACACCATCACCGGCGAGGTGACCCAGGGGGACGAGATACCGGAGGTCGTCTCCAACGACAGCGCCGTGGATGAGGACAGCAGCGGGGATTCCGCTCTGACCACAGACGACGCGCAGATCGACGAGCCGGAGGAGACGGAGACACCGGACAGTGAAACTCCATCCGAGAACGGCGAGGAGACTGCTGACCCCGGCGACGCCGAAGCGATCTCCAACGACGAGACAGACGTGGCGGCCGAGGAGGAAGAGGAGGAGCTGGTCGTTCCCGACCTGGACGACGACGCCGAGGTGGAGAAGCTCAGCGCGGTGCTCACCATCGACAACGCCGGGTATGAGTATTATAACTTTGTCCTCTCCTATGCCGATGAGTACACCGCCGCCATCAACAGCGCGGCGGAGCAACTGGAGGGCATCTCCAACGTCTACTCCATCATCGTCCCCAACAGCATGGGCATCTGCGTCCCGGAGGATGTGCAGGAGTACGCCAACACTTCCGACCAGGAGTCGGCCATTGAGTATATGAATTCCTGCCTCAGCGACCAGGTGACCGCCATTCCGGTCTATCACACCCTGCTCAAGCACTACCTGGAGGGGGAGTACCTCTACTTCCGCACCGACCACCACTGGACGGCCCTGGGGGCCTATCGGGCCTATGAGAAATTCGCGGAAGCGGCTGGCTTTACCGCTACCCCTCTGGAGGATTACACGGAGCACGTCTATGAGGGCTTTTTGGGCACCTTCTACAGCGACACCAACTCCGAAGCCATGGCGGAGACTCCGGACACCGTCTACGCCTACGAGGCACCCTCCACCAACAATATCCACATCACCAACAGCGAGATGACCGACTGGCTCTACCTGGTCATCGCCAATGTGGACAATTCCTCCGCCGCCAACAAGTATGGCACCTTTATCGGCGGGGACAACGCCTACAGCTAT
This sequence comes from Clostridiales bacterium, assembly GCA_020861055.1. Taxonomy (GTDB): domain Bacteria; phylum Bacillota; class Clostridia; order Oscillospirales; family Oscillospiraceae; genus Onthomonas. The sequence continues at coordinate 4,683 of JAJBTD010000072.1, forward strand.
ATCGAGAACCCCAACCTGGACGACGGCTCCGCCATTATGCTCATCAAGGAGTCCTACGGCAACGCCTTTGCCCCCTTCCTCATTGAGAACTACCAATATGTCTATATCATCGACTACCGGTATATCTCCCAGGTGGACAGCCGGGGAATCAAGGAGATGTGCGAAGACCTGAACATTCAGGATGTGCTCTTCCTGAACACCATCTCTACCACCCGTGCGGAGAACCTGATCCAGAAGCTGGCGGCCTTTGTGGGCTGAGCAAAAAATTACCCTCCGGGCGAAACCGCTCGGAGGGTGTTTTTGCTTTTGGATTCATCACCTTACCCCGGCAGGCTGCCGCCGCCCGCGGATATGATGGCTGTCGTGGACCCAGTCCACTCTCAGGTAATAGATCCCCAGGGTGACGGCGCTCAGCAGCCAGGTCAGGGGGTAAACCCAGCTGACAGTGGTGAAGGACTGGGTGATGGGCACCATGACCGTGAGGAACCCCACCCGAACAAAGCACCAGTAGGCCATCATAGTCAGCATGGGGATCACCGCCCGCCCGGCGCCCCGGAGTACAGCGGCGACGCAGTGACTAAAGGCGAGCAGGAAGTAGAAGGGCGTACACACTCTGGCCCACTGGACGCCGTAGGCGATGGCCTCCTCCTCCCTGGTAAAGGCGCCGACCAACACGGGAATGGCCACATAGATGATGACACCAACCACCTCCGCCAGAGCGACGGAGCAAAGGATGCCAAAGCGGGAACCCTTCTTCGCCCGCTCATACTGCCCGGCCCCCAGATTCTGGCTGACGAAGGTGGTCAGCGCCATAGTGAAGCTGGTGATAGGGATAAAGCCAAAGCCGTCGATGCGGGTATAGGCCCCATAACCGGCCACGGCCATCTCGCCAAAGGCGTTGATGTTTGACTGCACCACCACGTTGCCGATGGAGATGATCGAGTTTTGCAGCCCTGCGGGCAGGCCGTTGGAGATGATCTGCCTGAGCATATCTCCGTGAAACCGGATTTCCCGGAGGCGGACCTGGTAAGTCTCCCTCTCCCGAAGCAGTCGGCGCAGGCAGAGAATGGCGCTGGCGAACTGGGCAATAATGGTAGCCAGCGCCGCTCCGCCGACTCCCAGCTGGAGTACGGCGATCATGATCAGATCCAGCGCCACATTCAATCCAGAGGAGATGATGAGATACTCCAGAGGATGGCGGCTGTCCCCCACCGCACGCATGATACCGGTGCAGGTGTTGTAGAAGACCATGCCCAGCGCCCCGGCGAAGTAGGTTTGGATATAGGCCGTCGCCTCCTCCAGCACCTCCTCCGGCGTCCCCATCCACAGCAGGATCTGGGGCGTCAGCAGTACGCCGATCACGGTGACCGCCAGTCCGGACGCAATACCGAACGCAAGGGCCGTCTGCACCGCCCGGCGGAGCTCAGCCTGGTCCCCTGCGCCGAAATAGTGGGCGATGACTACGCCCTCGCCGCTGGCGATCCCCATGAAGAAGCCCACCAGCAAAAAGATCAGGCTTCCAGTGGCGCTGACCGCCGCCAGGGAGCTGTTTCCAAGTAGATTGCCCACAATCAGGGAGTCCGCCACGTTATAAAACTGCTGAAACAGGTAGCCCAGGAAAATCGGGAAAGCGAAGGTGATGATCTTCCGACCGATCGGACCGGAGGTCATCAGGTCAGATGATTTTGACGCTGCCACAAAAATAGCCCCTCTCTCGCTCAGATGAGGAGAGCAGCTGTTGTCAGCCGCTCTCCCTGTCATGGCCCCACCTCGGGCCGCAAAGCAAATTTTAATCCTGCGCACACGAGCCGCAGGGCTGTCTTAACAGCAGATATTATCATAACAGGCCGGGTGATAAATGTCAATCCTTCGTCTCTTTTTTGGGGCAGGGAACAACATACAGTGGCTGCTGCAGTGGAATCTGCGTCTTTTCCTTTGGGCGGCTGTGTGCTATGATATAGCTCATGGTAGAAACGCAGATCAATCCGCTCGGAGGGAAAGCATGAGTAAAGCCGTAAGCAACCAACAGGATTTTTCCACCGGTAAAATGTGGAAGAACATCACCAGGCAGGCAATCCCGCTGACGGTTGCCCAGCTGGTACAGCTTCTATATAACATTGTCGATCGCATCTATATCGGGCATCTGTCCGAGGTGGGCAGTCTCGCTCTGACCGGCGTGGGCGTCACCTTCCCCATAACGACGCTGATTTTGGCCTTCGCGAATCTGTTTGGGACCGGCGGCGCCCCGTTGTTTTCCATCAGAAGAGGGGCCAAAGACGAGGAAATGGCAAAGAGCATCATGGGAAACGTCTTTACCCTGATTCTGATCTCCTCTGTCATAATCATGCTGTCGCTCTACCTGTTCAGAGTGCCGCTGCTCTATCTGTTCGGCGCAAGCGACGCCACCATCCTTTACGCAGACAGCTATCTGAAAATTTATCTGTTTGGGACCATTTTCTCCATGGTCGTCACAGGTATGAACGGCTTCATCGGCGCCCTCGGCTTTCCAAAGACCGCCATGTGGACCACGATCATCGGCGCTGTGTTGAACCTAATCCTGGACCCGATCTTCATTTTTGGGCTCTCCCTCGGCGTTGAGGGAGCCGCCGCCGCCACTGTCATAAGCCAATGTGTGTCCGCCGTCTGGGTCATCCGCTTCCTGATTGCAGGGAATACAGACATATGTCTCAGGCCGTCTTATATGAAGCTTCACAGGCATATCGTGGGCAGCGTTCTGGGCCTTGGCGTGAGCGGATTCATGCAGCAGGCAACGAACTGCCTCGTCCAGATTGTATGCAACGCGACCCTGCAAAACTATGGCGGCGACCTGTATGTAGGGATCATGACCATTATCAACAGCGTCCGTGAAATTGCGTCCCTGCCGGTGACGGGTATCAGCAGCGGAGGGCAGCCGGTCCTCGGCTATAACTACGGAGCAAAGAAGCCAAAACGGGTGAAGGCGGGGATCCGGTTCATGGCACTGACAGGGATCGTGTACACAGCCGTTATGTGGCTTATCATCGAGCTTTTCCCCGGCGCATTAATCCGCATTTTCTCAGACGACGCCCAGACCATAGCGTTTGGGATCCGGGCAATGAGGATTTATTTCTTCGGGTTTGTATTTATGAGCCTACAGTTTATGGGGCAGTCGGCCTTCGTGGGGCTCGGAAAGTCCAAAAGAGCGGTGTTCTTTTCCATTCTGCGAAAAGTGGTGATCGTTGTGCCGCTTACCGTCACGCTTCCGATGCTGTCAGATCTGGGAACGGATGGGGTCTTTCTCGCAGAACCGGTTTCCAATTTGCTCGGCGGCCTGGCCTGCTTCCTTACCATGTACGTCACATTATATCGTAAGCTGTAGGTCGCAGAAAGAAAAGGAGCCGTCATCCAGCAGACAGCTCCTTTTCTCATTTCGTATCGACGTCCGGCTTTTACCGTCGTTCCCGGTCTCAGAACTTATCCACTCCGTTGGAGATCAGCAGCGTGGGAATCAGCCAGGCCAGCAGGAAGATCAGAATATTCACCGGGCTCAGCGACGCATAGGCGCTCGTCAGCGTCAGATAGAATCCCAGCAGCGCCCCAATCACCGACGCCGCCACGGTCAAAATCGTGTTCAGCCGCACCACCGTCACCAAGCGGCGGCCGCCCAGGATGGCGGCGGTATAGGCTTCAATGCCCTCCCGGAAAATCAGCGCCCCTAGGGTGTCGTTGTGGGGCTGTCCCTTGGCGGACAGCTCAAACCGGCGCTCCACCGAGGGATACTGCATCCGGTTTACCGGCAGATGGAACCGCTGGCGCAGCACCGCCGGCGTGGTGTTAAAGTCCCGCGTCGCCAGGATGGGATTCACCCCGGCTGCGATGAGATAATTCACCGCGGGCCGCACCTGAGACGGCAGGCTGTAGGTCATCGGAAAGACCCCCTGGAGCTGGCCGTTGATGGCGCAGAACACGGCGTTTCTCACCTGATAGCCGGGACTGATCTCAATCTTCATCACCTGCATAAAATCCGCCGTACCCACCAGGACCTGGTCGCCACGGATCGTCCCCGTGAAGCCTCCGGCGTTGCTGTAGCTCAGGTCGTCCACCCGGCGGTAAAAGCCGCCGTGGATCCGTACCAGGTCGTCAAACACTCCGGCCAGGCCCACGTCCGCCTCCCGGATAATGGAGGCCGTACAGCCGATGAGCTTCTCCAGAGAGACATAGCCAAAGCTGCGGATATCCTTCCGCTCCACCGACCCCTCCGGGAAGAGGTCCCGGTCTGTGAGGACAATACCCGCTTCCCCCTGCATGGAGGCCGCCCCGTCCCAGCCCGCAAGAACCGCACCGGCAGAGTGGAGCCGCTTGACCAGCTTTGCATAGGGCAGCCCGTAGGCCAGTGTAGCGGACAGAGGCGTGGCCAGAATGAAGATGACCGACCAGCTCCAGATCAGCCGCTGAGGCGCGCCCTGTCCCACAGTGGAGAGAATACCGAAGACCAGCCCCGCAATGAGTATCACCGGGGCCGCATAGCGATACACCTGCTCCGCCCCGTCCAGATCCTGCATCTGTCGGCCAAAATTCCGGGCGGAGCCAGGCTCCTTCATGAAGGCCCCCCGGCCCTCCCACTTATCCTCGTCCATGGTCAGGCGCTCAAAGCTGGTCCGGGCGGCGACGTCCTCCGCGGAACGCTTCTGTCCCTCCTTTTTTCGGCTGCTGCCCCAGGCCACCGTCCACAGGCTCAGGGCCGCAAAGCCGCAGAAGGGCAAGGGCCCCTCCCTGCTCAGGGTCGCATACCACAGGGCGTCGATCAGGGTGAGGACTACGCCGATAGAGGACAGCGTATTCAGACCGGGCCGGCCACGGAACAGCAGCAGGATTCCCTCAAGCAGCGTATCCAGTCCCAGGGCGCAGGCCAGAAGCAGTCCACCCGCCAGCAGAAAGCCGGTGAGACGCAGATTCTCACTCAGGGGCGTCCCGGTGAGGAGGGGAATCTCCTCTCCCGCAATCGCCGTAATCACCAACAAAACGACAGCGATCGCCAGCTGGAAGGGCAGACGCCCTCTGACGCTTTTCCAGCTTCCGTTAAAGATACGGGCCAGCTCCCGCGGAGACGTATCCGGGATGCGCTGGGCGGAGCGTCTGTCCTTCTCCGGTTTTTTCTGCTTTTTGGTCTTTCGGGGCGCGCGTTCCTCGTCTGTACCGGGGAGCTGCCGCTCAGCCATGCGCTGCAGGGCTGCCTCCT
>JAJBTD010000185.1 GCA_020861055.1 Clostridiales bacterium
CGCGGCGAGCCTTGGCGTATTGGCGAAGCGCCCTGTCTCATCCGTTCAGCAGACGGGACAGGTCGCTGTCATTTGGTTCGTTATTCCGGCTGCCTGTGTCCCCCGAATCCCAGAAGATACAGGAATCCGCCGCAGAGCACCAGCGCCAGCATGGCCACTCCCACCCCGACGCAGACGCCGCCGAAGTCGATCCACACGTCTGTAACGCTGGAAGAGCGCCCGGAGACATAGAGCTGGATGAACTCGTCCGTGTTGGCGATGAGCAGACCCAGGAGCAGGGGCCAGCTGATGTGACGGATATAGTGTCGGGTATACACCCGAAGGCAGAGCATAAACCAGAAGCCCAGCACCATGAACTCCCCGAAATGCGCCCATTTGCGCACCGCCGCCTCTGTCAGAGCAGGCAGACCGATGCCGGAGAGAATCTGATTGAGCATCGCCGTGACCTCGCCGCTCCGGGCAGAGGACACCGAGCCGATCTCCAGTGAATTGCTGAAAATAAACCAGGTGGTGTAGACGGCAAAAAAGGTGAACAGCACCCGGAACAGGATGAGCAACACCCTGGAAAGCGTGCTCTGTTTTGTATTCGCCATAAAAATGCCTCCCCACTGTACCCGGACATCATCTGCCCCATTATATGACAGCTTCTCAGAGATGGCAAGGGAAGAATGTGTGAAATATCAGTTGAATCTGTCCTCTGATTTTGTCTCTCCGGCTTGTCTTTCCTCCCTGCAAATGATATAATTCCCCTGAAAAAGCTGCGGTCCCGCCGCAGAGTTGGGAGGAACATCATGACCTACAAGGAAGCGTTTATCACCTTTATGGTGCGCTCCGGCGTGCTGACCTTTGGGGACTTCACCACCAAGAGCGGCCGAAAGACGCCCTACTTCGTCAATACCGGAAACTACCGCACCGGCGCTCAGGCCGCCCAGCTGGGAGACTATTACGCCGCCTGTATTCAGGAGCATATGCCCGACGGCATCGACGCCCTGTTTGGCCCCGCCTATAAGGGCATCCCTCTGGCTGTGGCCGCCGCCTCCTCCCTCTATCGAAACTATGACCGGGATCTGCCCTACTGCTTCAACCGGAAAGAGGCAAAGGACCACGGGGAGGGCGGCTCCATGGTGGGTTACAAGCCCCAGGATGGGGATCGCATCGCCATTGTCGAGGACGTGGTCACCGCCGGCACCGCCGTCCGGGAGTCCATCGCCCTGTTTGAGCAGGTCGCCAGGGTGAATATCAAGGCGCTGTTCGTCTCGGTAGACCGGATGGAGCGGGGCACCCGGAGCTGCTCCACTCTGGACGAGCTGCGGCAGGATTACGGTATTCAGGTCTATCCCATCGTCACCGTGCGGGAGATCATCGACTTTCTCTCCCAGACGCCGGTAGACGGCGTCATCCGCATCGACAGCGACAGGCGTGCCCAAATGGAGGCATATCTGGCAAAGTATGGCGCAAGATAACGAAAAGAGACGGCCCACCCGCCCGGTGAGTATCCACTCCGGCCACCGTCAAAGGACGAAGGCGCGCTTTCTCAAGTACGGCGGGGAACCGTTGGAGGATTATCAGCTGCTGGAGCTGATCCTGTTTTACGCCATTCCCCAGGGGGATGTAAATCCTCTGGCCCACCAGCTCATCAATCGCTTTGGCAGTCTCCGGGAAGTGCTGAACGCTGAGCCGGAGGAGCTGAAAAGGGTGCCGGGCATCAGCGATCACACCGCCACCCTTCTCCGGCTGTTCCCGGAGGTCTTTGCCCGGTATCAGCAGACCGAGGCCCTCTCCACGACCACGATTATCCGCAACGCCGCAGATGCCGCCGAGGTTTTCCGCAGCTATTTTATCGGCGCGCGGGTGGAGAAGGTGTACATGATCTCTACCGACGTCAAGGGGAAGCTGCTGAGCTGTGACCTGATCGCCCAGGGCGCAGCGGACGCCGTTTTGATGGATTGCCGGAAGGTAGTGCGGACTGCCCTCAGCCGCAACGCCTGGCAGGTTTTTCTGGCCCACTGTCACGTCAGCGGCGTGGCCACTCCCTCCCTGGCGGACAGACAAACCACCAGTCGCCTTCAGCAAGCCCTCAATCTGCTGGGCATTCGTCTCGCAGATCATCTGATTTTTGCCGATGAAGATTATGTCTCCATGCTCCAGTCCGGGCTGATAGACATGTGGCGTTGAGAGGCCGCCGTACTGAGAATATGGAGGAGAAGGGAGCGCATATGAAGGATTGGGAATCCCTGCGCCGGGACTGTGAGCGCTGCCGCCAGTGCTCTCTGGGAGAGACGCGCACCAACCTGGTCTTTGGAGACGGCAGCACCTCGGCAAAGCTCATGCTGGTGGGGGAAGGCCCCGGTCAGCAGGAGGACCTCACCGGCGTCCCCTTTGTGGGCCCGGCGGGGCAGCTGCTGGACCAGATGATGGCAATCATCGACCTGGACCGCACGAAATACTACATCACCAACATCGTCAAGTGCCGCCCGCCCCGGAACCGGGACCCCCTGGCGACAGAGCAGGAGGCGTGCATTGGCTACCTTCGGGAGCAGACCCGGCTCCTCCGTCCACAGGTCATTGTCTGCCTGGGCCGTATTGCCGCCATGCGGCTGATTCGGCCAGACTACCGCATCACCAGGGAGCACGGCCAATGGGTGCAGCGGGGCGGCGTCTGGATGACCGCCATCTACCACCCCTCCGCCCTGCTCCGGGACGAGAGCAAACGGCCGGAGACCTTTGACGACCTGATGTCCATTCGGGACAAGCTGGCGGAGCTGTTCCCGGAGGGCCTGTAATTTTTGAGCCGCCTCTTTTCAGGCGGCTCAAATTGTGATATGATACCTCCGACCGGTTCTCCCACCCGGTCCAACCGGCGCGCTCCGGCAGAGTACGCCGCTGTGCAGAGGACAAGCTCCCCTGTACTCTAAACCTAAAAGGAGGCTATCCTGTCATGAAAAAATCTGCCGTCCGTTCCCTGTGCTTTGGGGCCATGGTGGCCGCCGTCTACGCCGCACTGACCATGGCGCTGCCCATGCTGTCCTACTCCGCGGTGCAGATCCGGTTCTCCGAGGCCCTCACCGTCCTGCCCTTCTTCTTCCCGGAGGCGATTCCCGGACTGTTTCTGGGGTGTGCCATCGCCAACCTGCTGTCCGCCTACGGTATGGTGGACGTGGTGTTCGGCTCCCTGGCCACCCTGCTGGCGGCCCTGTGGACCTCCAAAATGAAGAATCCCTGGCTGGCCCCTCTGCCGCCGGTACTGTGCAACCTGGTCATCATAGGCGGGGAGATCGCCTGGCTGGAGGTAGGCTTTGGAGAGGGCTTTCTCACCGCCTGGGCGCTCAACGGCCTGACCGTTGGTCTGGGTGAGCTGGCCGCCTGCTACATCCTGGGGATGCTGCTGCTCATGGCGCTGCCCCGTATTCCCTTCTTCCGGAAGCTCATCCCGGCGAGTCGGCTGGCGCTGGCTCCGGGAAAACGGTGGTTCGGCGCAGGGGAGACGCTCTGAATCACGATGCAATACGGTCTGCTGCGAAGTAGCGAAACAGGCAAGGCCAGGCGTTCAATAGAAAGTTGAAAAGAAGCCCCCTGCGGATTGACACTGTTCCGCAGGGGGCCTGTCTGTTTAGCGGTTATCTGTTGCGCTTTCTTTTCCTGCCATAGGCGACTGTCACGGCAATCCCGGACGCCGCCACTAGCATGATCGCGACCCACAGGAATATAGCTGCGTCGTCTCCGGTTTGCACACTGGAGGACGAGGTTGTGCTGGCGCTCGTTCCACTCGTAGAACCGCTATTTGTAGTGCCGCTATCCGAGCTTTCCGGCGTGTGGGTGTTGGTGATTGTAAATCCGGCGGAGGAATCCCCTGATATCGCTGTGGTGTAGCCATCGACCGCATCCTCTGTGATTGAATAGACGATCTCCTCTCCGCCCGCATATTTCGCCAGGTCGGTAAAGGTATAGGTCCAGCCGTCGGACGCCATCACCTCTGCGCTGTCAATCTCTGCTCCGTCCGCATAGAGACAAATCGTGATGGATTCCGGTCGGAGACCGTCCTGGTCATCTGCGTCGTCCCACGACTTTGTCACAGACACACTGATTTCCTCCGGCGTGTAGGTGTTGGTGATCGTGAAGCCGGTGTCATCGTCGCCTTCTATTTCGCAGGTATACCCGTCAGGCACATCGACCTCCCTGACTGTGTAAATATTTTCCTCCGTCACAGCTTTATAGTTCACTGTCTCCACATAGGACTCCGTGGCAAGGTTCTGGAAGTACCCCCCCAGTTGTTGTCGACGCTCAGCACCAGAGTTTTGCCGGTGGATTTGCCGTTCCGATACAGCTCGACGGTCACCTGGTCGGGGCGGAGGCCGTCCTGGTCGCTATTGTCGTCCCAGACCTTGGTTACCTCCACATCGACCGAGTCAATGGAAACCCAGTAAATGCAGTCCTTGAAGGCAGTAACCGTCCAGAGCAGGTCGGTCTCCGTGGTGTCCAGCCAGGTGATGGATAAGGTATGGGAACCGCTTGCGTTGGCCTCGTCAATCAGCGCCTGCACATAGGCGGTAGCACCCGCAGAATTGTTGGACAATCCGTCAAGGTCGATATTCAGCACCCAATAGCCGGTGTCAGTTGAGGGGGATTCATAATAAGCGGCGTCAGGCAGGTTGACGGTGATGTTTCCGTTGTAGCTGTCTCCGTAATACCAGCCGTCGCCCTCAACGTAGTAGCTGCCGTTTTCAAATGTGTTGTCTGAGAGAATATCGTTCACGGTGCAGGAACTTTCCGCCATATTCTCCATCAGGACCATAGCATATGCAAAGGTGTTGCCGGTGACGGAGACAGCGCCAATGGAGCCCCCTGAAACCTGATCCATTACAACGACCTTGCTGCGCAGAGCGGAGGTCCCTGTAACGGTATTGTCGGCAAAGCTCAGAGTACCGGCAGTTCCGCTGGGCGTTCCACCATAGTAGCCGTCCATGGCGCGGTCGCAGCTGGTGAACGTGTTGTTGGTCACGGTGATGCCCTCGCTGGAGACGCAATGCCCGTCGCACATGAAGCAGATGGCGGAGGAGAATTTTGTGAAGGTACAGCCGGTCACAGTCCAGCTGGTAGAGGCCCCGATCAGGATACCATAGGCGTCATATGTGGAGCCGGTGGGATAGGTGGTGACATACCCCTGTGTATCACTGGAAAAGGTGCAGTTTGTCACGGTCAGACCGGTGGACATGGTTTTCCCGTTTGCGTAGCCGCCAATGTCGGTAATGCAGGCACGATACCAGTACTGTCCCTCGGTCGGCACGTAATCGCCCAGGGTGAAGGTTAAGCCGCTCAGCGTGACATTCTCCGCCTGAACGTAGACAGCGTTGAACACATATTGATAGCCCTGCGTGTTGTAGTAGCTGTTGCTGGACGTCGCGCTGTTGTAGGTGGCGGTGAGCGCGGAATCATAATCGCCGGTCCAGGTGGTAATCGCCACCGTGGCGCCGTCAGCCGCCTTGACCGTCAGGCCCTTCAGCTCCTTGGGAACGGCAAACTGGAGATAGGTGCCAGACTCGATTTCAATCGTCCATCCGGTGGGGTCGCTCTCTGCATAGATGGCGTTGATCGCCTGCTGCACCGTGGTATAGGTCTGACCGGAACCGACCGTCAGCGTCTTGTCTGAGGAAGTGTTATCCGAGCTGGCCAGCACGATCAGCGAAAAGCTCTCCACCTCAAACTCCGCCGTCACCGTATCATCCGACAGGGCGACTGTGCCGCTCGCTTCTTCCTCCGTATCCGCCACATATTCTACTTCCGCAGCTCCATTTGTCTCTGCCAGATGGTATACCGCCAGCGCATCCTCGTTGAAATCCTTCACAAGATCTGCGGGGATCTGCAGGGAGACGCTGACCTCTCCATTTGGCTCCGCCTCATCGCCGTTTTCATCCCAGAAACCGACGTCCAGCACCAACAGACTGTCATATATTACATTCTCATCTGCAAGCGCTTCTTCCGCATCGCCGTACCGTCCGTCGTCTTCGGCCAGTATCTGAACCACCAGCTCCGCATCCGGCAGGACGCCCTTCTCCGCGGAAACAGTCACTGTGACTCTGTCTGTCTCAGCGGTTCTTTCGTCGAGACTGCTTTCCGGTTCCTCCTCCACGTCAGCAGCTGCGTTTGTCGGCTCGTCCTGTTCTGCCGCTTCTTCTGGCTCCGTCTCTTCGGCGGAATCGGGCGGCTCCTCGCTGGCTGTTTCTTCGTCGGCTTCTTCCGCAGCCACTGTATCCTCTTCCATCGTCAGAGTCGCTTCCTGCTCAGCGGAAGCGTCTTCGTTTTCATCGACTGTAACTGCCTCATCCGTTTCCGCTGTAATTGCGGCACTCTCACCATCCGTCCCCGCCGCAAACGCAGCGGTCGGGACGAGAGAGAACACCAGCAGCAGCGACAGCGAGAGCGCTAAGTATTTTTGTTTCATGTTTTCATAGTTCCTTTCCGAGTTGGGGCCTGGCTTTCACTGGTGAAGGACATCCTGCCCGTGGAAACAGACAGAGTGCGCCTCTGGGTTGATATTGCTTGCGTTTGGAAAGGAAAAATGAGTTCAGCTATGCTTTGCTTGCTAAGAGGACGCTCGCTTCAACCGTCGCTGTTGATTCTCCTTCCGGGTAAACTTACACTTGTTTTTATTGTAACCGCCGGACTGCTTTTTTTCAATACCTCCGGGATAAAAAAATCTGCAAGGGGGGGAATGGAAACCGGTGCCGGGTCCGCGATCCCCGTCCAGCAGCGTTATCGGCATTTTTTCACAAAAACAAGGCATTTTCTCTTGTCATTTTTTCCTGCCTATGCTATGATGGGGACAATATCAGACAATGCAAGGTAAATCCGCATCAGAAAATGCCTGACGGCCTCTCTCCATTGTTCTGAACGCAACCCATCGTACCTGCAAAGGAGGAATCCCCGTGAACGAGGAAAAAGCAAGAAAAAAAGAACTGAAAAAAGCCTATAAAAAGGCAAAGCGCAAATCCATCCGCCCCTTTAAGGGCCTGAGCATCCTGTGTATCGTCCTGGCCGTCATCATGGGCCCGGTCTATCTCGTCCTCTCCATGTTTGACAACACTGTGGCGGCCTATGTGGGCGGCACCTTCTGGGAGCTGGAGAACGAGGACGACAGCGCCGTCTACTTCACCAGCGACTTCGACTCCGTGGAGGAGATGACGGACTACGGCGAGGAGCTGTGCCAGCTGGTAGAGGCTGAGGGCGCGGCCCTGCTGTTGAATGAGAACAACGCCCTGCCTCTGGACTCCGGGGCGGCGGTGAGCTGCTTCTCCACCTCGTCGGTGAACTTGGTCTATGGCGGCACCGGCTCCGGCAACATCGACGCCTCCAGCGCCGACACCCTGAAAACCGCTCTGGAGAAGGTTGGCTTCTCGGTGAACGATACCCTTTGGAGCTTCTACACCGAGGGAGCCGGTGCGGAGTACGCCCGGCCGGCCACCAGCATGGTGAGCACCGCCAGCGCCTCCGTCTACGAGGCCCCCTGGAGCGCCTATACTGACGAGGTCATCGACTCTGTGGCCAGCTACGGCGACGCCGCCATCGTGGTACTCTCCCGCATCGGCGGCGAGGGCGCGGACCTGGAGTATGAGAGCACCAACTACCTGGCTCTGGACGACAACGAGAAAGAGATGATGTCCCAGATCGCCGCCATGAAGGAGGCGGGGACCATCGACAAGATCATCGTCCTCATCAACTCCGCCAACGCCCTCCAGGTGGACTTCCTGAAGGACAACGAGTACGGCGTGGATGCCTGTCTGTGGATCGGCGACGTGGGCATCACCGGCATCAACGCCGTGGCCGAGATTTTGTGCGGCGACGTAAACCCCTCCGGCAGCCTGGTGGACACCTACTGCTATGACAACTACTCCTCCCCTGCCATGGCCAACTTCACCCCTGTGACCTACAGCGGCGACACCAGCGCCATCCCCGACAGCGCAGATACCTACATGATCTATCAGGAGGGTATCTACGTGGGTTACAAGTACTACGAGACCCGCTATGAGGACGCGGTCATGGGCACCGGCAACACGGAGGGGTATGTCTACTCCGACGACGTGGCCTTCCCCTTCGGCTACGGTCTGAGCTACACCACCTTCGCCTACAGCAACATGTCAGTCGCCTACGACGCAGGTGAGGACACCTACACCCTCTCCGTCACCGTCACCAACACCGGGGACACCTACTCCGGCAAGGAGACCGTCCAGGTCTATGTCCAGTCCCCCTACACCGACTACGACGTGGAAAACGGCGTGGAGAAGGCCTCCGTCTCTCTGGTAGGCTTCGGCAAGACGGAAATCCTGGCCCCCGGCGCGTCCGAGACGCTGGAGATTACCGTCAACAAGAGCGACATCGCCTCCTTCGACACCTACGGGGCGGGCACCTACATCCTGGACGCCGGAGACTACTACCTGACCGCCGCCACCGACGCCCATGACGCCGTGAACAACATCCTGGCCGCCAAGGGCTACACTGTAGCCGACGGCATGACCGCCGACGGGGACGCCTCCCTGGTCTACGGCTGGACGGAGGACGCTCTGGACACCACCACCTATTCTGTCTCCGCCAACGGCACCGAGATTACCAACCAGCTCTCCTGCGCCGACCCCAACCTGTACGAGGGCATCGACACGGAGGTCACCTGGCTCTCCCGGAGCGACTGGACGGGCACCTGGCCCTCTGAGACGATTCAGTTCACCCTGAACGACACCCTCATCGCCGACCTCCAGGACGTGCAGTACGACGCCTCCGACTACGACAGCGTGGAGATGCCCACCCTGAACGCCGACAACGGCGTGACCCTGTACGACATGATCGGTCTGGACTACGACGACCCCCTGTGGGACGACCTGCTGGACGAGATGAGCTTTGACGAGATGGTCAGCCTCATCGGTGACGCCTTCCACTGGACCATGCCGGTGGAGTCCATCCAGGCCCCCGGCACCCGGGACGAAAACGGCCCCCAGGGCCTGACCGCCAGCCTGCTGGGCTCCGACGCCACCCAGCTGGCCGCCACCGCCTTCACCTCTGAGGACGTGATGGCCGCCACCTTCAACGTGGACATCATGACCGAGATCGGCAACGTCATCGGCAACAACTGCCTGGAGGCGGACATCGCCTGTCTCTACGGCCCCGGCAACAACATCCACCGCACCCCCTACGGCGGGCGCAACTTCGAGTACTACTCCGAGGACGGCTTCCTGTCCGGCAAGATGAGCCAGTATGAGGTGGCCGCCATCCAGGCCAAGGGCGTCCACGTGGTGATGAAGCACTTCGCCCTCAACGACTGCGAGCAGGACCGTCTGGGCCTGGGCGTCTGGATCAACGAGCAGGCCGCCCGTGAGGTCTATCTGAAAGCCTATCAGGCCCCCATCGAGGAGGGCAACGGCAACGGCGTCATGGTGGCCTACACCCGCTGGGGCTGCACCTGGTCCGGCGGCAACTACGGCCTCATGACCGGCATCCTCCGGGGCGAGTGGGGCTGTGACGGCATGGTCATCACCGACAACGTCCTGGTCAACTACGTCAACGGCGTGGACGGTGTCATGGCAGGCGTCTCCATCTACGACGCCATGCTGCCCTACGTCACCGACCAGCTGCCGGATTACGAGGACGACCCCGTGGTGGTCACCGCCATGCGGGAGGCCGTCCACCACGACCTGTACGCCATCGCCAACTCCGTGGGTATGAACGGCGTGGGCGAGGACACCACCGTCACCGTCACCATGCCCACCGTGATCTACATGACCCTCATCATCACCTGTGGCGCCACCTTCTTCGCCA